>CAZVSL010000981.1:0-1549 GCA_964629935.1 uncultured Calditrichaceae bacterium
ATCGATGTGCGAGCCCGTCGCCACCGCCGGGCCATCGAGACCATCATCCAGGCGTGCGGAAATATTTCTGGCGCCATCGATGTGCAGCGACAAACCGGCCTGCTTGATTTTTTTGATCAACCAGGCGCGCGCCGCTTCTTCTTCCGGAGTGAATGCGAGGCGGTACAGCCCCTCCTTGCCCGCAGACCGTCCGATTTGTGAGAATTCCTCCAGCTCCTGCTTGAGCCTGGAGCTGTTGATGCTCTCAAACCGCATTGGCGCCTCCCACTTGAATTCCGGCTCCGGCTGCTTTCGCTTTGTCTAAGGCCAGGAGCGCGATTGCCGTATCCTGCACGCCCACCCCCGTGAGATCGCAAACGGTGATATCGGAATCCTGACGCCGGGCTTTCTTGCGGCCAGCCACGACTTCACCCAGCTCATGAATTGATGTTATCTCACGTTCCAGCCCGGCCTCGATTGCGTGGTGCAGCTCGCCCAGCATCTCACACTGTTTGCGACTGTCACACACATAGCTGGTGGCTTTGGTCAAGACTTGCGGCTGCAGCTCATTTTTGTGCGCTGCATCCGAACCCATAGCCGTGATATGCAGACCCGCATGCAGCCAGTCAGCCATCACCACCGGCTCGCGCGCAGAGGTGGCTGTGATGACGACATCCGATTCTCTCACCACGTGTTCGGCCTGCTCACTCGCTTTTGCCGAGATTCCGAGCTTATCTGTTAAATGGCTGGCAAGTGCCTCGGAATTTGCTTTGCTGCGCGACCAAATTAAGGCTTGCTTGTAATCCCGTACCAGCGTCAGCGCTTCCGCCTGCATACGCGCTTGCTTGCCGGCGCCGATGATGCCCACGGTCTTGACATTTTCACGCGCCAGATGTTTCGCAGCGACCGCTCCGCCGGCAGCCGTGCGTACTTGAGTCAGATAGCCGTTGTCGAGCAAGATAGCCTGAACCATGCCGGTGCGGCTGTCAAAGACCACCATCAAGCCGCTGTTAGCCGGTAGATTCTCGTCGCGATTCCTGGGGAAGATACTCGAAACCTTGGCAGCAAACGCGGGCTGACTCGGAACCAGGGCCCCTTTGACACACGTCTGCCCCTGCACTTCATAGTTATTGATCTGCATGACCGGCGGCATTTCAACCGTTTCAGATGAAAGCCGCTCATAAGCTCTTTCGATAGCTGTGATGACATCGTGGTCGAGCTCTAGGTGTTCCAGAATCTCTTTTTCGGGAATGATAGAAATAGCCATATATGTTACCTCCTGACCCGGCCAAGCCGGAATTTACAAGCCCCAATTTTCAATGACCAGAGCTCAAAAAGTTCTCTCTGTTGCCCTCCAGTTGCAGGGCAAGCGATAAGAGCGAGTTTGGATAATTTGGTCATTGATACTTTGAAATTGTTTGCAATTTGGTGCTTGGTATTTGAAAGTTTTCTTTTGGTTCCATGTTGTTTAGTGTGGGTAGTCCATACAAGACGGCCATACGGCCCAGCCCAAATCTGACCATTACCGCGAAGCGGTTATACATCATAGCCCAGGGTCGCGAAGCGCCCT
>CAZVSL010000982.1:0-1546 GCA_964629935.1 uncultured Calditrichaceae bacterium
CGTGGTCAATCCGACGCCGCAACCCTTTACAACCGAAATTCTGCCCACCACAGCGATTCGGCTTACGATACGCGACGATGACGAAGGCATCGACATGGGCACAATCGAGCTGCACGTCAACGGCGAGCTGGTTTCGCCGCAGATAAGCGGCACCGAAAATGAATATCAGGTTCTGTTTCAGCCGGACGAACCATTTGCAAGCTCCCAAAATGTTACCGTCGCTGTTTCCGCCAGCGACCTCGCTCAGCCGGCTAATGTCCTGAGCTACAGCTATCGCTTCACCATCGAGGTCGAAGCGCTACACACCGAAGTGCAGACGCCGGCCAGCATGCGCAATGCCGCTGTCGAAATCCTGGGCCAGTGGAGCGCTGATCCCGATGATGTCAATCTTAGCGACCTCACAAACGGCCAGCGCCTGCTCGCAACCGACGAAGACGGCAGCCACAGCGCGCGCGTATTTCCGGCGGCACCGGAACCGGGAGATTACCACGTCTACATGGCCGCAAACAACACCTTTCTGGGCGAGAGCGCCCGCTACCGTTTTGTCAGTGCGGCCGGAGAGGCGCATCCCCACTTTGCAGAATACAACAACGTGTTCTTCAGAAAATGGGGGCGGTTGAGCCCGACGCCCGTGCATTTTGATACCACACAAGGAGCCAGCGGCTTTGTGGAGTTGAGCGGACTCGAGGGCCTGCCCACCCGCCTCATGCTCGACGCCCTGCGCTTCGAAAAAGTCGACCGATTGGATGCACCTACCGCGCCGACGCTCAGATCGGTCAGAACTGTGAACCGGGCAACCCGGGAGATCGAAGTCGCCTGGTACCCGACCCTCGAGGGCGACATCGCCGGCTACCGCCTGTTCGTCAGCGATGACGGCCGTACCTGGAACGAACCTCTGGTAGACGAGATGACCCTGGACTCGGACGCTACAGCGCATACCTTCACTTATGGCGGTAACAGTGCGACTGTCTACTGCCGCGTGGTGGCCGTCGACACCATCCGGATTGAAAATGAAGCTGGCGAAGTGGCGGCGCTGCTCAGCCCGCCCAGCGACATTTATGGCGTCGGGCTGCAAGGCACGGCTAACATTCTCATCGTGGACAATTTCGACCGCAATGCTAGCTGGAGGTTACCGCACCACCCTTTCGTGCGCAGCCACGGCGATGCTCTGGCAGCAAACGGACTCGGATTTGAGTCATGCACGGAAACCGCCGTACAAAATGGCGACATCGATCTCAACCTGTATGATGTCGTGGTCTATTTTTGCGGCGATGACAGCCGTTCGGACGAGTCCCTTGCAGCCGCCGACCAGTTCCGGCTGCAAGCCTACCTGGAAAATGGCGGCAAGCTTTTCATTTCCGGCTCGGAAATCGGCTTCGACTTCGCCGCCACCACCTCCACGGAGCAGGCGCGCTATCGCAACCTGCTCAAGGCACGCTATGTCGGCGACATCTCCGGCTCCAACCGCGTGCTGGGCGCCGGCGGCACCACTTTCGACGGCCTGGATTTCGAGTACGGTACCATTGAGTCGGAAGACACCTATATC
>CAZVSL010000983.1:0-1544 GCA_964629935.1 uncultured Calditrichaceae bacterium
ATGTTTGCAAAACGCCGCTGTTTACTCGCACTTTGAGGGCGCCGAGCGAGACTGCGGTATCGATGAAGGGGCCACAATAGTCTACCACACTCAGGATGGCGACTCCTGGTTCTGGTACATTCCGCTGGCAAACAACGTCGTCAGCGTGGGCGTGGTCGGCCACATCGACTATTTACTCAAGAGCCGTAATCAGGAAGCGCAGGAGATATTTGAGCAAGAATTAGCCAAATGCCCGGCGTTGCAGCCGCGACTCGAAGGCGCGAAACAGCTTTTCCCGGTTAAGACGACCAAGGAGTTTTCCTATAAAGCAGAACGCATCGCCGGCGACGGTTGGGTGCTGGTAGGAGACGCCTTCGGATTTGTTGATCCAATTTACTCTTCGGGGGTTTTCCTGGCATTGAAGTCCGGCGAGATGGCTGCGGATAGCATCAATGAAGCACTGGAGCGCGATGACCTTTCCGGCGAACAACTGGGCAAATTCGCGTCGGACTATCTGCCGGGCGTTGAGGCGATTCGGAAACTGGTGTATGCCTTTTATACCAAAGAATTCAGCTTCGCCGAGTTTCTGAAAAAGTACCCGGAATGCCGAAAGGATATCATCAATATCCTTGTGGGTAATGTTTACGACCGGCCGGTGAATGGCTTGTTCGAACGCATGGAAGAATTCGGGGTTAAGGCCTGAATGGAGTGCTAAAGTGCACTTTTGCGCGTTTGTGCTAAAGAGTTCTGGCAAGCAAGCGCAGAGAGCCTTCAAGTGCAATGCTGAAGTGTTGCACTCCGGTTCAGTCAAATCTCTGCAGCGCGATCGAAAATAACGTTACACACATTTACTGCTCATGAAACCACTTTTATATACTGCTCTTGTCATCCTCGCATTACTACACAATGACATCTGGCTCTGGCACAACCCGAATATCATGCTCGGCTTGCCCGTCGGGTTGCTCTATCATATCGCATACTGCGTTGTGGCCTCGCTGCTTTTCATTGCAATTGTCAAGTTCATCTGGCCAAAGGAGCTGGATGCTGAACAGCCACAAGACAGGGTGAGCTGATTATGATCCTGGCAATTATTTTCATCTATCTCGCCTTTGTGCTCAGTATCGGGCTGTTGAGTCATCGTCTGTTCCGTGGCACCGGCATCGATTACTTTATCGCGACGCGCACCATCGGTCCGTTTATTCTGTTGATGTCGCTGTTTGGCACGCACATGACGGCGTTTGCGTTGCTGGGCGCTTCCGGCGAGGCCTATCACAATGGCATTGGTGTTTTTGGGTTGATGGCTTCGAGCTCAGCCATCGTGGCGCCTGCCGTGTTCTTTTTTGTCGGCACCCGGGCATGGTCGCTCGGAAACCGTTTTGGCTATCTTACGCAGGTGCAGTACTTTCGCGACCGCTGGGGTTCGGAGGTTGTCGGCGGGCTCATGTTTGTGGTGCTGGTTGCATTTATGATTCCTTATCTGCTCATCGGCGTGATGGGTGGTGGTATCACCATGGCCGAAATCACAGAAGGCATGGTGCCGGAATGGGTGGGCGGACTCGTGGTTT
>CAZVSL010000984.1:0-1315 GCA_964629935.1 uncultured Calditrichaceae bacterium
GAGCCGGCGGATGACCTCCTCCGTGCAGGGCTGATAACGTTCACTCGCGCCGGCAAAACATAGCTTGCGCAGATACGATCGCGCGGTCTCCTCCTCCGGCAAATCGATGCGGGGAAAAATTGGTTTACCCAGCGACAATTGCAGATTGCATTGCTCTGCGATGATGGCACTATTGGCCACAGCCTCGGGATAGCTGGCAAACAAGCACTGCATTTGCTGCGACGATTTCAGGTATTGTTCTTTGCTGCCAGCCGTCCGTACCTGCTTCAGCATCACATTCTGATCGATGGCATGCACAACCTGCCGTAAGGGCTGGTCATCCGGTGAGCAGAGATGGACATCATTGGTCGCCACGAGGGGAATGTTTAGCTTTTGCGAGATGGCTTGCATGCGCTGGTTGAGCAGGTCGTCCCACGGCACAAAGCGCTGCATCTCGAGATAGAAATCGGCGCCGAATTGCTCCTGCATCCAGCACGCCTGGCCTTCGGCTTCTTCGAGGTTGCGCTGCATCAGCAGTTGCGAAATCCGGCCCTGTTTGCCGCCGGAAAGCACGACAAGGCTCTCGCCGTGCGCGATAATATCCTGCATCTCACACTGAAAATTCAGGTGGCCGCCGCGCAGATTCGCCTTCGAGATGATGTTGCAGAGATTGCGGTATCCGCCCAGATTTTTCGCCAGCAGCACGACCGATGAGCCGTCCGTTACCGTGACTTGCGCCCCGAGGATAGGCTTGATGTCCTGTTCCAGACAAAGCTGATAAAACTCGATGGCGCCATAGAGCGCATTGTGGTCCGTCAAAGCCAGTGTGGTCATACCGAGCTGTTTGGCACGCTGCACCAGCGTGCACAGCGGCATGACGCCATCGAGCAGGCTGAAATTGCTATGTGTATGCAGATGGACAAATGGTGACATTTTGACACTGTGTTCTTTTATTCACCATTTAATATACAGCTTGATTCCCTGATCTGCAAACTGAAATGCGGGTTTTTCGGCCTGCATAAAGATCGCACGCAAAGACGCAGAGCCGCAAAGGTATCGCCAGGAAAGAAACTCTGACTTTTCTTTGCGTCTCTGCCGTGCGCTTTTTTTGGGGGGGCCGCCTTTGTCTGGTTTAAGGAGATAAGGGATTGAGATTAAACAAGGCCAGGCCAGGTTAAAAGAGGGTCATGCCTGTCAGCTAAATAGACAGGTCAAAGGGCAGGTCGCTGATATCACGTAATCTGCGGCCATCGATCAGCATATCGAGCATCTCCATCTGGCTCTCGTCACCAATGGTGGAGATAGCTGTCTGGAGTTCGTTGAGAGCAAAATGGTA
>CAZVSL010000984.1:1325-1538 GCA_964629935.1 uncultured Calditrichaceae bacterium
TCGATGTCACCCGGTACCTAATGCTAAACTGGCGATCCGTGTCGTGGTGGGCTCCGCGGTCACTGCTACTATATGGGGAAGCTTACCTTTTCGGTTTCGAATCAAATTTAAGGCTTCCGTGCGGGAGTTCTGTGCTCTGTCGCTTCGCAAAGTCCATTTACACGAGATGCTGGCATGTAGGATAGGTTTTGGGTTTTCTATATTTTCCCTTCG
>CAZVSL010000985.1:0-1537 GCA_964629935.1 uncultured Calditrichaceae bacterium
AGGCGGGAAAATGAAGTCGTACACCGTGGCGCCGAGACTGGTC
The DNA here is from genome assembly GCA_964629935.1 of uncultured Calditrichaceae bacterium. Taxonomy (GTDB): domain Bacteria; phylum Zhuqueibacterota; class Zhuqueibacteria; order Oceanimicrobiales; family Oceanimicrobiaceae; genus CAZVSL01. Next base: position 44 of record CAZVSL010000985.1, read on the forward strand.
CATTGCAGCACAATATCTGCCATCAGAAACAGCGCCAGCAAAGCGCCGGCTCCGAAGAGCGTGAACTTCAGACGCTTGGGATTATCGCGCGTGGAAAGACGCACGACGTCGATAATCGTTTTGACTTCGTCCGCCGCCTCTGTATATTCGGCTTGCTTTGAATCCTCCGTTGCGGTTGGCGTCGACGAGTCCGCGCCATCGGCCAGTGTTTCCGTTTTTATGGTTTGTGCGATTTCTTCTTGATGCGGCTCTGCGTGCTGGCTTGTTGGCGCGCTGGTTTCGGATGGGTCTTCCGGGTCCGTGGCCACAGCGCCAAACATGTCCTCTGAGACTTCCACATCGGAGGCAGATTCTGTTTTGTGGGCGCCATTTGTCTCCTGCCTGATCTGTTCCATGAACGCGCCCAACTCGCCATCAAGGGAGTTGGCCTCACAGTTCAGCACCAAATAGGTTACGAGATCGATATAAAACTGATTGGCGTTTTGGTACCGTTTGTCCGGCGATTTCTCCAGCGCGCGTTGCAGAATCGTTTGCAGCGGCTTCGGCGTATGCGTGAAATCTTTGACCTTAAGCTTGCCGTTGCGCAGCGTCTCGATGATACGGGTCTGATCTTCCCGGGCGAAGAAACGGCGGCCCTCCAGCAGCTCATACAACACCAGGCCGAGCGAGAAAATATCTGAACGCCGGTCCAGTGACGTCTCCGGCTTGACGTGCTCAGGCGACATGTACTGCAATTTGCCCTGCAGCATCAGGGTGTCTTTCTCATCAAATGTCTGTTTTTGCACGCCGGCAATACCGAAGTCGATGAGCTTGACCACACCGGAATTCGAAATCATGATGTTGCTGGGGGAGATGTCCTGGTGCACGAGATTCAGAGGTTCGTTGTTGTCTGTGCTGCTGCAGTTGTGGGCGTAATCAAGGGCTTTGCAGATCTCAGCGACAACGTGTACGGCCAGGTGCAAGGGCAGGAGATGGTCTTTGCTCAACAGTTCTTTTTGCAGGGCGCTCACGTCCAGGCCGTCGATATACTCCATGACGATGTAGAACTGGCCATCATCGGTCTGCACCAGATCAAAGATGTGGACGATGTTCTGGTGATTCATTCTTGCGACATGGCGTGCTTCTTTTTGGAACTGCTCGACGTACCAGGCTTCTTTTAGCAGCTCGCGGTTGATCTCCTTGACGGCGATATCCTTGGCGAGCACCTTGTCGTAGCCTTTATAAATGGTACCGAACCCACCCCGTTTGAGAACGGTGATAAGCTGGTAGCGATTGTTGAGTATCTTGATTACCTGCATCAGATGACAAATCCTGTGTCAGCAACTCGCGCCGTTTATCCCTGCATTAATCCGAGCGGTAGGCGATTTCGATCCGATTTGGTAGCCGGGGAAAATAGGGCGGCGTTTTGTCCCGCAACCGGCTATCATACACATGGTTGCGCAGATAACCATTCACCAGCAGTTCGCCCAATAACACACCGCTGGGCTCGTCATC
>CAZVSL010000986.1:0-1529 GCA_964629935.1 uncultured Calditrichaceae bacterium
TGCCCACTTGCGTGACTGGAACCGGCGCTGGGCCAGAACGCGTATTCACGGTACCACCAAACAACAAGTCTGGGCCATCTTTACTGAAGTTGAACGAAACGCCTTGCAAGCCTTGCCTGAAAAGCCATTCGCCTACTTCAAAATCGGGACACGAAAAGTACATGCCGATGGCCACATCGAAGTCGCTGGCGCCTATTACTCGGCGCCCCATCACTATCTTGGAGAATCGCTCACCGTCCACTTCAATGCCCAGTGGGTTAAGGTGCTCGACGCAACCGAAGTCGTCGCCTTCCACCGCCGTCAAGAGCCAGGTCGCTTCCGCACCAGCAAGGGCCATCTGCCGGAAAACAAGACCATTACACAAGAGCAATACAAAGAGAAATTACTAACACGCTGTGCTGCCATCGGAGATGCTGCACACGGCTGGGCACAACTGGCTTTCCAACAACGGAAACAACTCGCTTTCAGGGCGATTCAGGGGCTGCTGCGCCTGCCGGATAAATACTCACCAGCCGTTGTAGAAAAGGCATGTCAGCAGGCCAACAAACTTGGCTCCGTGCGCTACGGGACCGTAGCCTCACTCTGTGCCGCCCTTTCTCAGCCCGAAGCTTCAGGCGAGCAAATCGAACTGATTCAGGACCACGACATTATCCGAAATCCCAAAGACTACCAACTCTTCATCGAAACCTAACGGAGGAACCCATGGAACAACTACAATATCAACTCAAATCGATCCGGCTCAGCGGCATGGCGCAAACCCTGCCCATGCGCCTGCAGGAAGCCCAGGCCAATGAACTGCCCCACATTGAGTTCCTTGCCACTCTGGTCACCGACGAACTGGAAAGGCGAAAAGAAAGATTGCTCAACAGACGTTTAAAAGCGGCGCGCTTTCCCATGCCCAAAACCCTGGATGAATTCGATTTCTCTTTCAATCCGGCCATCAACAAAAGACAGATTCGCGAACTCGCCACCTGCCGCTTTGTCCACAGTGCTGAGAATGTTCTGCTGCTCGGCCCCCCAGGAGTTGGAAAGACACATCTGGCCATCGCACTCGGTATCGCTGCTATCCAGAAAGGCTACACCGTGCTTTACCGCAACATCTTTGACCTGGCTGAGGACCTCGCCGAAGCTCAGGCCCTCGGCATACGCAAGCAGCTTGTCAAAGAACTGATCAAACCTAATCTGCTCATCATTGATGAATTCGGCATGCGCAACCTGCCAGCCAGCGCTGCCGAGGACTTGCTGGAAATCTTTCATCGCAGATATCAGCTCAGCGCCAATATCATCGCCACAAATCGGCCCATCGAAGATTGGGGCAAAATACTCGGCGACAACGCCACTACCTCCGCAATCCTGGACCGATTCATGGAGGGAATTCATCTTATCAAAATAACAGGACGAAGCTACAGAGTGAAATCACTCAACAAAAAACTTGATCAAACCAAAATAAATCACTAACTGTTAACCGCTCCTGAAAATGGCCGCTTTTAATCCGCCCGCCCCTGGCCGCCTTTGAGTGCCCCTTGACA
>CAZVSL010000987.1:0-1529 GCA_964629935.1 uncultured Calditrichaceae bacterium
TCGTTGAAGTACATGATCCCCGTGCTCACATCACTCACGAAGCCGCAATAGGGAGCGTTGATTCAAAACAGCTACAGACACTCATGGCTCGAGGACTCGATGAAGAGGAAGCAACCGATTTGATTGTTCAGGGATTATTGAGCGGGTGATGGTATTTTACTGCCGGATTTGCCTGTAAACGATTTGTAATTATAATGACGTCACACCAGTAATCAGTTCGCAATCAGTTGTTAGAATTAAGGAAGTGCTCTAAAGCTGTACATGAAAGAATCGCTATAGCGATTTACTCCAAAAGAAGATTAATAAGACATTACTGTGATTGTAAATTTAATATCGTAAGAACAGTGCTATTTCGTGCCGAGGGCCGGACTCGAACCGGCACGGATACAAGTATCCGAAGGATTTTAAGTCCTTTGCGTCTCCCAATTCCGCCACCCCGGCACATACGAAAGAGAGGCGACGATCGGATTTGAACCGATGAATAGAGGTTTTGCAGACCTCCGCCTTAGCCACTTGGCTACGCCGCCTTCAGAGCAATAAAAAATCAGAGTCACAAAACTCTGATTTCTCATCGAGCGGGAGACGGGATTCGAACCCGCGACCCTCACCTTGGCAAGGTGATGCTCTACCAACTGAGCCACTCCCGCTAGTCATAACAAAACTTAATATACCAAAAACACGCTCACTATGCAAGCAGTTTCTGCTTAAAAGCAGTCACCAAATGAAAGCTGCGAAATATAAAACTTTTCTATTTTGCGATCAAGTGAAAAGTTGCTATATTAAGAGCAGACGAACCTAAAAGAGCGAACAGAGGAATGCGATGGACGTTATCGATGTAAAAGAATTGATCATTACGTGCGAAGCCTGCGGCAATGTTAAAAAATTTGAAGTACACGATGAGAAGGAATCCGATAGAATCTTTCAACAGTTCGCGTGTGAGAACAATTGTGGTAAGAATTTGTACAGTTTCATCACCGTTGGCAAGCTACGCCGCACCTGAAAAGACCTCCCTTAAACGCAAAAAAGCTCTCGCATAAATACGAGAGCTTCGGTGGAGCCGATGGGGATCGAACCCACGACCTCATGAATGCCATTCATGCGCTCTCCCAAGCTGAGCTACGGCCCCAAATTCGGCTATAAATATAACACAATTGCTTTATCATGTCAAGAACTTCCTTTCTTTCCTAAGAGTTCCTTCATCACCTTCTCGGCTATCGCCTCATAGATACGCTTGCTAAGATAGAACCCGCTCTTGATTTTCCGATGCACGTCATTCAATCGCGCCTCTTCCGTTGTTACTTCATTAGATTGGCTCATTCGCGGCTCCGGGTGTACAATCAATAGTAACTAAACCTATGGGAAACTTATAACTTATCCTAGTTACCTTGTTAATCATATCGTCAAAACATCGGGAAACTTTACGTTGCGCAAAAAGCCCAAGTCGGGCCAAGAAATTCAATATTAGTACGCCAGGAGGGACTCGAACCCCCAGCCTTTGGCTCCGGAGGCCAACGCTCTATCCAGTTGAG
>CAZVSL010000988.1:0-1525 GCA_964629935.1 uncultured Calditrichaceae bacterium
ATGTGGGCTTAACTGCAAGAAGAAACGGGGCACGCCAGCCCGCAAGACGATATCGATTATCTCATCGAGTTGCGCTTCCGCAGCCGGCTCATGCATGCCAAAACCAACAACCCGATTAAAAGCCAGAATGTCGACTTTTGACGCAAGCATGATATGAGCAGACCCCACGTTTGCGACCTGCAGTCCGCACGCACGTGCGGTTTCAGGCGTCGCCGCTTTGTAGTAATCGCTCCAGTAAGCGGCTTCGTGCAATTCCAGATTATCCCAGAATGATGTCACAACCATGATCTGCTCCTTTGGTTACAAGCGTTTTCATCTACAAAGATATAAGTAACTAGCACAAAGACACCAAGGGCCACCAAGGCTCACCAAGTTTTGACCTGAGAAACCCCACTCCCCATTTCATATAGGGCCAGACTTTCTATGTCCTGCCTTTGGCCATCGACACCTGAGTTTCTTCCTGATTAAATTGCTTTTGCCTGATGAACTTTTCATTTTTGAATCTCTATGCTCCTGGTGTTCCTTTGAGACTTTGTGTTACAACACCGGGCGCCCGGTTTCATTCCGGGCGCCCGACTGTCTGTTCAACGAATTCAGGCTGCCTTGCGTGCTGCCTCCCGTTTTTTGCGCACGATATAGTAATAATTCTGAACATCGTGGTCCAGGCTCTCGATGTCCACCTGGCTGAAACCGGCCTCCTTGAGCATCTCGATCGCTTTTTCCTTACCCCACATGGTGCCGAGCCCCAGGCCGCCCTGCGCCAGAGACACGGTCATGCAGTGCATGGTGGAAACGGTATACAGAAACGGAGCAATGGGATGGTCCATATTCTCCTGAATGTTGCTCGATCCGGCGATATCCTGCATCAGGAAGGTGCCGTCGGGTTTCAGGGCGCGAAAGATGCCTTTCAGCACCCGGTCCGGACGTGCCTGGTCGTGAATCGCATCAAACGCCGTTATCAGATCAAATCGTGCTTCAGGCGCATCCTCATCAAAAGTGGTCAGGTCCCGCACCTCGAATTGTACGTTGGTCAATCCCAATCCGGCGGCTGCGGCGCGCGCGGCTTTAACCTGTTCCTCTAACAAATCATAACCCAGAAATCGACTATTGGGGAAGGTCTCGGCCATCAGGTTCAGGGCGCGGCCCATGCCACAGCCAATATCCAACACGTTGATGCCGCGCTCCAGAGCTTCGGTCAATCCCGGAACCAAAGGCAGGATGGCTTCGTTGAGCGAAGACACCACCGACTGGCCGCTGTCTTCCGCCATCACTTCGCTAAAGCGTTCGAATTCAGAGTAAGGCACGCCGCCGCCATTGCGAAAGCAGTCGACCACTTTGTCTTCGACGGAACCGAGAACGGAGACATACTGGGCAAAGACCGCCATGTTATCCGCCGCCGCAGCCCGGGTCAGAAAAGCGGCGTGTTCGCGTGGCAGCACAAATTTCGGCGCCGCGCCATTGCTTTCGCATTTGACGATGCCGCCCGTGGTGACGGCGCCCAGCCATTCGCGCACGTAGCGTTCGT
>CAZVSL010000989.1:0-1523 GCA_964629935.1 uncultured Calditrichaceae bacterium
GCGCCAATATCGGGTGGGCCCGCGGTGACGGATAATTTTCCACCGTTTTTGGGCAACTCAGTTCTCGACGATGATGACAGGGGCGGGTTGTCGATGTTTGTCCAGTTTAATGTTTACTCGTCAGCACCGGCATACGTGGCCGGCGCGAATGCCTACCAGAGAAACCTGCAACTTCAGAACGCGGCATTTGGAGCAACTGTTGACCGCAAACACCTGCACCGCGAAGCAGCGAGAATCTTCAATTTCGGTTTGGTCGCTTTCGGTGCTTTTAGTGGTCTCGCTAATGATTTCCTGGGCAACAAGATCGTTTTGCAGCACAAGACCCTGGCCACTCGCTGGCTTGATTACGGCTACCTGGGCCGGCTGTTCACACGAAATAAGGTTCGGATTCCCTTCAAGATTGATTTTGCTGCCACGCAACAACTAGGGAAGTTCATCAGGACAGGAGGCAGGTTGGCCGGCGGTGTCGGGGCTGTCATAAGCGCTTATGAGATTGGAAGTCATGTTTTTGCGGAGAATTACAAAGGGGCGATTGTTGCGGGGAGTGGATTTGTTGGGGGTGCGCTTGGAGGAACCATTGGTGGGTTAGGTGGATCAGCTCTTGCTCCAGGGGTGGGGACGGTTATAGGAGGTGCTGCTGGGGCTGCTATTGGAGACCATTATGGACGAAAGATTGCGGAATTGCTGCTGTACTAAGCCAGGCTTGAAGGAGCAGTTATGATTACAATAAGAGTAAGAGCACTATTCAGATTGTTTGCGATCTCTGCAATGGTTGAAGTGTATTATGAATTGTGCAGGAAAATGGTTAACAATGCGGCCTTGACTTTTCAAGAATGGTTCATACTAATCACGCTGCCTTTTTCTACCTTAATCTTCGTGTTTATCATTCAAACCCTAGTTTACACGTTCACGCCTTATGGCGCCAGCGTGTATTGGAAGATTGGTTTCGGCCGATTGAAACTTTGGGAGCAAAAAAACTATCAGCTAAGTTGGAGGAACATTGTCAGAATCTACAGCGTTCTGCCCGTCTGGATTCCTTTTCATATGATTGGTGTCTCCGGCATTCAAGACGGAGTACAAGGTCGCAACTTCTTTATTGGCACACTTACCACCAAAAAGAAGGAATCCCTGCTCTACATCGCCGAACATGTGAGTCCGAAGGTGATTGATGATGAGGTGAAACGGCTGGTGAAACGCTACCAGGCAAAGGCGCGGAAAAAGGAGAAGACCTCGACGCCTGCCAAATGAATGCTCGTGGGAAAGAGATAATAAGGAAAGCCGAGTGTGCCGTTGCCATTCGGCTCTTTTCTTTGTAGTTTTTTTCAAGATTGTTTTTTATCATCTCACGTCAGCGGGTGTCCCCAGTTTGTTCTTGTTCTGGACAAGTTTCTTGCCTTCGGCAAGCTCATCGAGCCGCAGGTCAATGAGGATGCGCGCTTCAAGTTTACCCCGTGAAATAAAAGCTCGCGTCGCAACACAGCGGATAGCCGTGCTATTTCACGGGGTGAACCGGCAACCCCGAT
>CAZVSL010000990.1:0-1520 GCA_964629935.1 uncultured Calditrichaceae bacterium
GGTTAATCTATATACAAAACGACTGAAATGCAATTTCTTTTTTCAATAACTCATTGGTTTATCGGAAGCATGGCGCAAACCATTTAACATCCAGCGGAGCCCTGTTGACGCAACAAAACTGGTGCAAGCAAACTTGTGGCGCGCTGATGAATTTGCCTAAATGAACAAAGGCGAGCCTTTTATTCGCTATCCAACTTCACCTTCACGATTTTGCGGACAGCCTTCTGCGCGATGTTGTCCGTAATACGGACAGCCAGCTCATACTCGCCCTCTTGCAATCTGCTGACATCGATGCTGGTATAATCTACTGAAGTTGGATTGACACCGCCGGTTCTGGTTTCGCGCAGGGAAACGCGCTTCTTACGCTTCTCTCCCGATGGCAGCAGGCCGGCGAGACCGCCCTTCTTTTCCTGCACCTGCTTCAGGCTCACTTCGATGTCGAACCGGGTTTCGCCATCGTTGTCCCGGCTCAAATTGTAGACCTCATAATAGAGGTAAATCGGTTCCGAAAGCGTGTAGGTCCGGGCCGGATTAGGTATGAAGGCAAACTCTCCTTTGCGGAATTGGCTCTTGCCATCATCCGGATAGATGTCGTATGCCAGCAGGATATCACTCATATCCACCGGCCCCGGCGCGTATTCCGGAATGTTGATGGTTCCCTTCAGCACGCCCACCTTATCATGGTTGTGATCGCGGGCAAAAAATGCAATATTGAACGTACCCACTTCAACCAGAAATTCATACTCATGGATAAAGAAGCCATGGTGCACTTGCGGGCTTTCGCCGGGCTGCAACTGCACGCGGGCGTAGTCGCGCACGACCTGCTGCCACATCTTGTCGTATAAACCCGCGCCGTGTTCGAACAGCGCCTGCAAGCTGGCTCCGTCATCTGCCGGCAACAGCTCATGCAGCGGGATGGCAACATGCAGCGCAACACTCACTTTGCGGCCAAACCCGCGAAAGGTACTGATGGCATAGAGCACAGACAAATCAGTAAACTGCTCCTGCCAGGTGTGATAGTCGCTTTGCATGGCATCAAACATCTGTATCCGGCTCTCATCTTCAGCACGATACTGTGCCGTCTGAAAATCCTGTTGTCTCGTGGTCAGCGCCATGCGGTCAATTTTTGCATCCCACCCCAGGCGGTCACGCGCAAATTCAGGATCGGGAAGCGAAGCAGTGAGGCGCCAGTTGTTGTCTATGCCCAGATTCTCATCCATCATGAAATGGAAGATGAGTTTGTCCCGATCAAAGCGGGCATGATAGAGCCATGATTCATTGCTGATACGTCGATTAGGGGTGCGCGCTGTTTCGTCCGGTTCCCCGTAGCGTAAATAGACCAGACCTTTGTCGTTGAATTCGCCGTTCAGCCAATATGTGTCCGGGAATGCCAGCGCCCCAGCCTGGTCAGCGTTGTTGGCTGCAGAGCGCACACCGTCAAACCAGAACTCCTTTTCCGCGTGAATCAGGCGGCGATAGTGCTCCAGCGCGCGTACATTTATGGGTGCAGCCGGCGTCGG
>CAZVSL010000991.1:0-1518 GCA_964629935.1 uncultured Calditrichaceae bacterium
GACTGGAATAGACGTATATCTTGCCCGCCGCAGCGCCGGCCTCGGAATTTGTCGGCGCTGAAGTTGTGACATCAGCGACGCCATCGCCGTCCACGTCGCCGATATTGCGTGCGATCCAGCCGAACTGGTCGCCGGCTGCTTCACCGCGCCACTCCCGGATGACCCTGACCGGCTCGACGAAGGGGTCGGCGTATTCCGCCTCCGTTGGAAACAGCTTGTCGTAACGCGGGTCTTGCTTCAGGCTGTCGATTCCTTGCGTCAGGCCGATGGCTGTGACATCCACATTCGCACTGTCCCTGGCCTGGAAAAGATAGTCAAAGGCCTGATCATGCTTGCCTTGCAGCGCCAGGAGAATGCCCAGGTTGTATGTCGCCTGACCTGCGGTGGCCGGAAATGTGGCGGCCTTCTTAAATGCCGTCTGCGCCTGTTGCAATTGCTTGTTCGACTGCCGGACGCGACCGAGATAAAGCCAGGCAAAGGCGTGCTCTGGTTGCTGTTCTATGATGGTTTCCAAAATCTGTGTTGCCTCAACAAGGTTGCCCTGTTGCCAGGCAGCAAAGGCGTCTGGCAAGGTCGGACTTTGTTGCGCAGTGACGCGCGTCAGGCTCGGCAGAATTAGAATGAGAATAGATATCAAGTGCAGGCATCGCTTTGGCATGTTTTATCTCCACATTGGACTAAGCAAAGTCTGTAGAAACCGTTTCAACGGGGTTTCACGCAACCCCGTTGCTGTCATAATGACTCGCATCGAAGATGCTAATTTAAGCAACACCGGTTTCAAAAACGTGTCTTAAATTGTGAGGCGTCGATTTTACTGTGTGACCGGTTGTTTGAACGGATGAGTGAAGCCCCTTATCTCACCAGCAACATTTTGCCGGAACCGCGAAATTCTCCGGCTTCGAGCTTATAAACATACAGGCCGGATGCAGCAGGCGTGCTGGTTTGCGTTCTGCCGTCCCAAATTGTGCGGTGCTCGCCGGCTGCAAGCGTGCCGTCGACCAGCATCTTTATGCGTTCACCGGCAAGGTTGTAGACCGCAAGTCTGACCGCTGTTGTGCGCGCCAGCCTGAAGCGGATGGTTGTGTGTGGATTGAAAGGATTCGGATAATTGGGATGCAATTGAAAATCGCTGGCGATGGCAGTGGGCCGGACATCGCTGGCGATCGGATTCAGCGCAAAATTAGCATCGCCGATCCAGGGGGCAACCTGAAATCGGGCGCTCGCAGGTTCGTAGCCTGTGGCGGTGACCGTAAGCACATATTCGCCCGGGACGAGTCCCTCGATGAGAAACCGGCCGCTGCTATCGTTCTGTAAAGTTCCGGCCGTCGGGCCTGAATATGCCACCTCAGCGCCGGTCACGCTGGCGGCTGTGACAGCATCCGTGATGGCGCCGCCGATTGATTTGTAAAATGCAGCCTGTACAGCATCAACCAGACCCCAGCCCAAATCATTGTTGGGCGCGTCGGCGTTGCTCGCTGTATTGATCAGCGCCTCGCGCACCTGCAAAGGCCCCCAGTA
>CAZVSL010000992.1:0-1514 GCA_964629935.1 uncultured Calditrichaceae bacterium
AAATTTGTTGATCCGGATGGTTCAGCTCCTAAATTTGCTATCAGAACTGGATATGTAGGCGTAGTATTTGATAAGTATCTTAGTTTTAGAAACAATGCCATCAAAAGCTTAAATCGGAAAGCTGAGGCTGGCGGGGCCTTTGGTTTTGTTACTGGTAAACTGAGTGCTTTAATCGAGTTCTCTACACCCGCCTCACTGGTGGAGCAGTACAATAGTAGTGCTATCGGATTGGTTGGAGTTGGCGTTGCAGGTCCCTCCGGGCTTAGATTCAAGTTAACAAAAAGCGGTGATATTGATAAGCGTAGCAAAGTCGTGAGGGACGCAGTTAAGAGAGTTAAGGAGTCGGTTGCTGAGACGAAGGATGTTACTAAAGAATTTAATGCCGCAAAGGAGGCTTTAGGGTTTGCTGAGAAAAATGCAGGTGCGAAAGAGGCAACGGATCTTCTTTCTGCAATTGAGACTACTATGAAGTCTCAAAATGTAAAGGAAGGTTCAAAAGGCTTTTTCAAAAAGATTGTCGATCTCTTCAAATAGAGTAGAGGTTTATAATGCTCGATCTTTCAAATGAGGACAAGAAAAAGCTTGTAGAAGCTTATAAGGCTTTTTACAACAAGATAACACAGGATTCTGACACAGTTCTTACCCTAGAAGAGAAAAAAGCTGTGGGTCAAAAAATCCTTGATGATCTTTTTGCAAAGGCCTTCACAAACTTGGAGATACCTGAAAATGAGAGGGCAGCGCGAAAAAAAGAAATTGAGGATCTGCTTGAGAATGAGTGTCCTGAGTTACTATCAGACACATCGTTGGAATTTACGGGAGAGAGATTTGCGCAAACAGAACATAAGAAGGCTTACTCAGGCTTTCTTGCCCGCTTATTTGGTTTCTTTAGGTCCGAGTAGTATTGAATTGAGTCGTTTTGGACGCCCGCTCGCACAGGATTTGTCACCCACCTCCTCGACCCATCAAGTAATCCTGTGCGGAACCGATGAAGGTGTGATTGCACCCCGACAAATGACACTCAGCCAAACGCCGAACGTCCCTTGCCATTCGGCGTTTTGTTTTCTACCTTTTGTTAGCTCAAAGAAGAATTCGTTCTTTCTCAACAAGCCCGAGACGACCTGCCAGATCCTGGCGACTTGAACATCGCTTCCGATGACGCCTACCTGATGTTCCGGATGCAATTCGACCTGCAACCTGGCAACATCAAAGTCCACGCCCGCCCCGTTGGATAAAATTATTGCACGAAGACCGCCCTGCTGTAAGAACCTATCCCACGGAGCCCGCAAGAAGCAACGCACCCGCCGGCAAAGTCATCATCGACCCGACGGTGGCGGCGAGTGCGACGGCGGATGTGTGGCTGGAAAGCGTCAGCAACCTGGACAATGATGCCTCCGGGTTGCTGGTGGCTAAAACCGGCTCTTATCCCAAGAAACGCACGCTTATCGAGTTTGACCTGTCAGATGCGGGCATTCCTGCCAGCGCTACCATTGTCAGTGCCCGATTGAGGTTGAAAT
>CAZVSL010000993.1:0-1512 GCA_964629935.1 uncultured Calditrichaceae bacterium
GCAAGAGGGACCGCTTGCCCGCGCCTCGATTGATATCAGGAATGAGGCAGAAGCGCCTGTACTGTTGCCAGCTCAAACCGATACGATCGGCGTCTCCAGAATTGGCCTGCCGGTGGGAAACTACACCTTTGTGGCCTCCAGACCCGGATTTCAGACCACCCGGCCAGAGAGCTTTTCCATCGCCGCCGGACAAACCACTCAAGTTGCTGTGGAGCTGATACGCAGCAAGAACACCATCAGCGGCCGCATCGTAGATGAACAGGGAGCGGGCATTTTCAATGCTGTGGTCGATTTGCTCTCCGGAGATCAAAACGAATCCGTCACCAGCGATGAAAACGGATACTTTACTTTCTGGCCCGCTGCCGGCGGCTATACCTTGCGTGCGCGTAAGCGGGAATTTGTGACCTCGCCAGCAACCGCCGTATCGCTCAGGCCCGAGGAAACCATCGATGTCGGCGAAATCGTGCTGCGCCCTGCAACCAATACAGTCAGTGGCCAGGTTGCTTTTTCCGAAGATGGCCGGCCGCTTCAGGGCGCTCTGCTGCGCGCCAGCCAGGATGACATCGTCTACGAAACCACCACAAACACGCAAGGCGGCTTCCGGTTCAAGCTGGGACCAGGAACGTGGCGGATCACCATCGATTCTCAGGGATTCGTGGCTTCGCCGCCGGCGCATACACTTAGCCTTGGTGAAGCGCAGCAGGTTTCGGCATCATTTCAGCTTTCGAGTGGCGGGCTTTCGAAAACCGGGGTATTCAGGGCGCCGAAATCCGGGCCCACGATGCCGGCGGGCAACTGGTGCAGAGCGTGTTCACCAACACACAAGGGGCGTATTCCATCGGATTGCCGCAGGGCGCGTTCACGCTCGTAGCAAGCCGGGAGAACTTCCTCGCACAAGAACAGAGCGTCAGCGTAATACCCGGAGAAACGCTGGTTCAGAATTTCTCTCTGCAAGAAGCCGGCTTCATCGAAGGCAAAGTCATCAACCTGGAAACCGCCGCCCCGGCAGAAGGAGCGCGCGTATTTGTGGTGGAAGATACAACGATCAACACCTTGACTGATGCGGCGGGAGAATACAGGCTGAGCGTGCCGCCTGACACACCGCTGCAGATCGATGCTGCACTGACCGGCTTCTCCAGCAACGGCCCGCTCTCTGTTTCTGCCAGCTCTGGCGAAGTGGTGGATGGTCGCGACTTCCTATTGACCGCCCTGTCCGGCATCATCCGCGGCCGCGTAACAGATGGTTTTGCGCCGCTGCCGCAAGCCACAGTTATTATCGAAAGCCTGGCCTTACAAGCCACGACAGACGATGAAGGCAACTTCGAGTTCGAGATCGAACCGGGCCCGTACCAGATTCGCGCCAGCAAAGAGTGCCATTTCGATGCCGTTGTGTCCGTCACTTTGCAGGCCGGGACTGTACTCGAACCAATGATCGAGCTGCAACCACTGCAAAGCGAAATCACCGGACAGGTTCTGGATACGTCCGGCCAGCCCATCGCCGCTGCGACCATA
>CAZVSL010000994.1:0-1507 GCA_964629935.1 uncultured Calditrichaceae bacterium
GCCTGCCATCTCATCGGCGCTGGTCCGGTACAATCGGAAGTCGAGCAGCGAATCCGCAACTCGGGCATCGCCGAGCGCTTCCATGTGCACGGCGGCAAGACCCGGCCGGAAGTGCTGGAATTCTATGCCCGCGCTGACGTAAAAGTGCTGGCCAGCGTGCGCACTCCGAATGGCAAGCGCGAAGGCATTCCAGTAGTGTTGATGGAAGCCATGGCCAGCGGTTTACCCGTGGTTGCCAGTCGCATATCCGGCATCCCGGAGCTGGTGGACGATGAGCAGTCCGGAATCCTGTTTACACCCGGCAATCCTGAGGAAATGGCCGCTGCGCTCGAACGGCTGATCAAAGACCGCGATCTGCGTATCCGCATGGGCACGCATGGCCGGGAGAAGATTTTGCGTGAATTTGATCTGCGGCAGAATGCGGCGGAGTTGTATGGGTTGTTTGTTGGTACGGGGGAGGAAACCGTTCAGGCGCATTCGTTGGCAGTCGAAAAAGGATAAAATATTCAGTATTTTTCTTCGCCGTAACAGTCTTGCCACTACCTTTAATTTAGACAATCTTCATAAAGTCTCCGGATTGTAAGTCGTCTTCAATTGGAACTACCTGCTCATCGCCTCTGGAATAAGTATTATTCAGAGTTCCAAAGGCTAAAGTGAATAGGGGGTGATAATCCCCGCGTTTATAAGTTTCTCTCACAGTGACAATCAGCGCGTCACCTTTTCGGTCTTACCACTATATATTTAGGGGGAAGCATCATGTTTATGAAGAATACGATATTCGCATGCCTTTCTTTTGTTTTCTTATTTGGTTTCAATACTTTAGTTCCGGCACAGAATGTTATCTTTCAGGAGGTTCAAGTAGGTGGCTCTACTGCCTCCGGTACAGTAGTGACTGCCACGAGCATAAGCGCGGTGTCTGGCGATCTTTATCTGGCTGCAATTTCAAGCAAGCCGAATACAATTATTTCCGATGTATCGGGTTTAGGTTTGACGTGGACAGAAGTTTTGTCCCAATGTTCCGGTCGCGACCAGACCGGCGTGAGCGTTTGGATGGCCCAGGGTACACCGAGTGGCAGCGGCAGCGTGACAGCTACGTTTTCCGGCACACCGGATAACGGTGTGATTGCTGTATCACGCTATTCTGGTGTGAGTGCGGTTGGTACGGCGACTTCGGCCAATACCAATGGTGTATCCGGTGGTTGCTCTGGTGGAACCGACAACGGTGCGTATGCACTTAATCTGAGCATCAGCAACTCCGGGGCCATGGCCTATGCAGCGGCGGCGCAACGCAATCGTACGCACACGCCGGGTACCGGTTACGTGGAGCGGGCAGATTTTGAGCAGGGCAGTGGTGGCGAGACCGCTGGCCTGGCGATAGAGGACCGGTCTGATGCCAGCGCTGGCAACATGGTAGTTGACGGCACATTTGACAGCGATGTTGATTGGGCGGTCGTGGCCTTGGAGATTCAGCCTGGCGGCAGCGGCGGCGGCAGTGGTTCGCCTGATA
>CAZVSL010000995.1:0-1505 GCA_964629935.1 uncultured Calditrichaceae bacterium
ATCAGCAGCTTTGACAAACTTGCCGTGCCAAGGCGTTACTTCCGCAGTGAACTTGCCGCTTTCATCGACAGGCTTGAGGACAGGCAAATCAAAATCCTGACCGACTCTGTAGTCATCCTCGCCAAAAGCTGGCGCTATGTGAACAATCCCTGAACCGTCTTCAGTGGATACAAAATCTGCATTGACGGTATAATATAGTTTCTTATCGGTGGTGAAGAATGCAAACAAAGGCTCATATTCGATGCCGCCAAGAGCGGCGCCTTTCATCCTTTCGAGGATGCGATAGTTGTCATTCAAAGCTGTCAGGCGCGCTTCGGCAAGGATGAGCTTCTCTCCCTCATGTTCGACTTTGACATAATCGACTTCTGGGTGCAACGCCAGGGCGACATTCGAAATCAGTGTCCACGGCGTGGTCGTCCACACCAGAAACGATGTATTATCTTCGTTCTTCAGGGCCATTTTCACATATACAGACGGGTCCGAAACCTCTTTGTAGCCCTGTGATACTTCATGGCTGGAAAGCGGCGTCTCGCACCGCGGACAATAAGGTATTATCTTATGTCCTTCGTAGAGCAAGTCCTTTTTCCAGAATTCGCTCAGAATCCACCAGACCGATTCGATATAGTCATTCTCATAGGTGATATACGGGTCGCTGAGATCAACCCAGAAACCGATTCTTCGTGTGAGCTCATCCCATTCGCTCTTGTATTTCCAGACGCTTTCGCGGCAGCGGGCATTGAAATTATCGATGCCGTACGCTTCAATCTGGTCTTTGGTGGTAAAGCCAAGCTCCTTTTCAACTTCGATCTCGACCGGCAAACCGTGTGTATCCCAACCGGCTTTGCGCTCGACACGAAAACCTTCCATAGTTTTAAGCCGGCAAACCAGGTCCTTGATGGTGCGCGAAATCACGTGGTGGATCCCGGGACGTCCATTTGCAGTCGGGGGGCCTTCGTAAAAAATAAAAGGTTTTGAGGCATCTCGACCCGTGACACTCTTTTTGAAAATGTCTTGTTCGTCCCAGTAGCCCAGTATCTGCTTTTCTAACTCAGGGATGTTTAGTTGTGACGGTAATTCTTTATACATGCAGCTTCCAATTGTTTGAACACACTTAAGAATGCCTGATCAGATTCTCTCGGCAACGCGCTTCATGATAAGAGTCAATTTGGGCTCGGCCTCTCCGGCTACGCGCAATATCTCCTGAATATCCACTGGCTTGAGTGCATCGGGAAAACAGGCATCGGTGACCACAGATAAGCCCAGCACGCGCATGGAGCTGTGCACAGCAACGATTACTTCGGGCACGGTTGACATACCGACGACGTCAGCGCCGATGTGGCGCAGAAAGCGATACTCGGCTCTGGTTTCCAGGCACGGGCCGGTGACCGCAACATAGACGCCTTTTTGTAGTTTGATTTTCTCTTCCAGGGCAATTCGTTCGGTGAGAGCGATCAACTCGCTGGAATAGGGTTCTGACATGTCCGGGAAGCGCGGGCCAAGCGTCT
>CAZVSL010000996.1:0-1490 GCA_964629935.1 uncultured Calditrichaceae bacterium
TATTGTGTGGTATATCGGTAGCACACAATACCAGTATACAATAATGGGGAAAAAGATCAAGCCAATACAATCGCAGTTCACCAGCCATTTGCAAGCTCCAAAAAACAAACCGCCCATCGATGCACGGCGTGGCCCGCGCCCTCCGTGCAAGATGGACGGTTTGCTGGAATCCTCACGGAAACTGAGTGGCTAGTCTTCCTGAAACTCTGTTTCTGGAATCTGCATGCGCGGGATAACTCTATCCCCGCGATCGGGCCTGTCGATAGGCAACTGGTCGAGCCTGCCATAATGCCTCATGTCAATCCAGCGGTGACCCTCTCCGAACAGAGAGTAGCGTTTTTCGTGCAGCACACGGTCGAGGGCGTTGGAGGCGTCCGTGCCGGTGTAGTCCGGCAATCCGGCAGCGGCGCGCACGATGTTCATGTCTGCTTCGGCTGCGCCAAAATTACCGAGGCCGACGTTGGCTTCCGCTCTCAGCAAGATCAGCTCCTCGTTGCGGATGATCGGGAACTTGGAAGTAGAGCTGTATGTCGAGGCGGGTTCAAAGTTCAGGATGACGGCGAGATCGGAGTCCAGGCCATCGAACCTGTCTATGGCAGGGCGTTTGAAGGTCTTGTTTGCCAGGCGCTGATCACCGGCTTCTGCGTCTGCTTCGAAGCTCATGTGCGCGTGCAGCTTTAAGCCGGCAGATGTGGGTATTTCGAACACCGGGTTGGTGCGGTCGTTGGCTGCCGTGCTGTAAACATGGTAGACACCGCGGTTGAGGTCGCCGCCCGGGTCCAGGAAGGACTGGCCAAGCGCCTCCAAAGCTGCGCTAAAGCCATCTCTCCTAACCTCTGCACGCGCTTTGATGGCGCGGTTGAACTGCGCAAAACTGGCCGGTGTATCAAAGCCTGCGAACCCGGAAGAGAGGGAGAAGCTGAAAGATGAGCCGGCATTGCCGAGCGCCGCGAAACCCTCATCGAGGTCATTTACGATGAATTCGAATGCCTCCGCTTTCGTGGCAAACGGCACAGAAAGATCGCCATCGAAATTCAGACGGATGCTCCTACCCTGCGCATCCTCATCCACATAACCCAGCACCAGCAGTAATTGATAGGCGCGAATAGTTCTGGCAAACCCCTCGATGCCCGCCGCTTCGGCGCCGGACACATCCGCCGTACGGTTCAGGAGTTCGTTGCAATTGAACACGACCCGATAAGCCTGATCCCACGGCCGTGTTGAAAGAAAGCCGCCCGGGTCAACAGGGCCAAAAATCAGCTCGCCCGTGAAGCGCGGATCCGCGGGCTCGAAAAAATATATCTCGCGGCCAAGTGTGCCTACAGATTGCAGATAAACATCCAGCTCCGATCTCATGAAACCTTCGGCGCCGGATACCAGGGACTGCACATTCGCACTGCTCAGGTCCGGTGAATTGGGGTTAGAAAAGTCCAATTCTTCGCAACCCAGGAACGCGAATATGAGTATCGCAAGTCCCCACAGATGAACAT
>CAZVSL010000997.1:0-1478 GCA_964629935.1 uncultured Calditrichaceae bacterium
ATGGCGCCATGCTCGCGCTCCGCAAACATAGCAGGCGTCTGCAACGCTTTTGCGGTTTCGTGTGCCACGATGATGCCGCCTACAGCCGGCGCGGCCACGACCTGCACAGAATGCTGCCGGAAATGCTCAGCCAGTTGCGCGCACAGCTTTGCAGCCAAATCCGGATGTTTAAGAACCTGCGCGCACTGAAAGTACTGCTTGCTGTGAAGGCCGGAAGTCAAAACAAAGTGCCCCGTAAGCAAGGCGCCGGTCTTCTCAAAGATTTGCAGTATCTCCTTGTGAGTCATGGCGTCACCAATGTGGCTTGTTTCGCTTTACGGTGTCGATTCATCTGCTTTTTAAGCCGTTCGGCCTCTTTGCGTGCGGCATCTGCAAAGTCCTTGCCTGAGGATTTATAGATGATGCCCCGGCTGGAGTTTATCAACGCTAAGCCACCTGACTGATCTGTGCCGTACTTGATGGCATCGTGCAAACTGCCCCCCTGAACGCCGACGCCAGGAATCAGAAATGGCAAATCCGGGCAGAGATTGCGCACAGTCTCCAGTTCGCCCGGATGTGTCGCTCCCACCACAGCGCCGCAGTTGCTTTCAACATTCCATTTAAGCACTTCCTTCAAGACCTTTTTATACAGCGGCCGCGCATTTATTTGCAAATGCTGAAAATCGTACGAACCGGGATTGGAGGTTAATGCCAGAATGAAGGCGCCCTTTTCCGGCCATTGCATAAATGGCGCCACTGAGTCTTCCCCCATGTATGGATTGACTGTGACGGCATCAAAATCCAGATTCTGCAAAATTGCCTGGGCGTACTTCTGTGAGGTGTTGCCAATATCCGCCCGTTTTGCATCTGCAATGGCCAACACATGCTCGGGAATGCATCTTCTGACAGCTTCCAGCGTCTGCCATCCCTTTGCGCCTTCGACTTCAAAAAATGCAAAATTGATCTTGTACGCCGCACACAAATCGCTTGTGCTGGCGATTATCTCTGAGCAGAATTTGAGTAATGGGTTGGATTCAGAAAGCAGAGACTGCGGCAGGCGTTGCAAGTCCGGGTCCAGGCCGATACAGAGAAGGCTGTCGCGGCTGCGAATGGTGTCATTTAGTTTGTCGGTAAAAGTCATGGCTTAGTCAAGTTTGCATGGTGAGCAAGCATTTTATACTTATCTTCGAACGCAACCACCAAAAATTAAAGTATTTAACTTTCATTATTCTCAAATTGTATTTTGCGCTCAAAATTGAACTTTTGAGTCTCAGGGGCAGTGTCGGTGTTGACGCTTTAGCGTGTCCTGACAGCTTTGATTAAGGCTGAAAACACCGAACCTGTTTTAATATGGATAATCAAATTAATTTATACAAATTACGGAAAGACGCAACGGGAATTCCGAGGATTTTCTTTGCATGTTGACGATTATTGTTTATTTTAGCCTGAAAAATTCATAAACTTGGCTTAATCCTGCGGTAAGACTTCAACAAACATGG
>CAZVSL010000998.1:0-1475 GCA_964629935.1 uncultured Calditrichaceae bacterium
GCCAGCGCCACCCGCTTCTGCTGGCCGCCGGAAAGCTGGGTGATTTGCCGACTGCCGAGTCCCTGCAAATGCACCAGCGTCAGGGCTTTTTGCACGCGTTCATTTACTTGCTCTTTATTCAGCTTCCGGACCCTGAGGCCGAATGCCACGTTTTCGAACACGGTCATGTGGGGGAACAAGGCGAAGTTCTGAAAAACCATGCCAGCCTTTCGCAGATTGGGCTTCAGATAGGTAACATCGCGGTCGTCGAATAAAATGCGCCCGGCCGTGGGAAATTCAAAACCGGCGACCATGCGCAGGGTTGTGGTCTTGCCGCAGCCGCTCGGGCCCAGCAGACTGAAGAATTCACCCTGCTCAATCTCGAGCGTAAGATTGCGTACGGCGTGCACATCGGCAAATGTTTTGGAGATGCTGTTGAGCGTTACTTTTGACAATGTGTTAGCGTGTTTGTGTGTTAATGTTTTTGTGTTGTGGTTTCTCAGGTATTATTGATGTTTCAAGTACCGATTGCTCTAACACACAAACACTTTGGCGCCTCAAAACTTTCATAGTTGCCCCCGGCCTTTGATGTTCTCATCCCAGTACTTCATCCATTCTTTTGACTTTTCTGACAACACCTGCCAGTCGATTTCCATCTCATTGATCTCGGTGTTGGCTATCCAGCCGGGCAGGCTTTGCCTGGGAATATCTTTGCGGGTTGGAATTCTGAAATACTCCCGGGCCTGTATGATAAACGCTTCCTGTGTGGTGATGAATTCATAGAATTTCTTAGCCAGTTCCGGATGCTGGCAGTTGGCCACTATCGCCAACCCTTCGATCAGAACCGGTGTACCGCTTGTCGGAATAACATAGTCGAAGGGATAATCATATTCTTGTTTTTGCAATTCGATATCTGGCATGTTCCAGAGTGTAATCAAGGCTTCCTGCCGTGCGACCTGCAGATACATCAGGGTTGGATTCGCGGGGTAGGATTTGGTGTTAGCATCCAGCTTGAGTAACCAGTCGTAGCCGCCCTGCGGCGAGCCTGTGTCTTTGTAGAAGCGCCACACCATTGCTGAGTAGATGGCGCGCATGGTGCCGGAAGCCAATGGATTGCGGATGCTGATCTTATTGTGCCATTTCGGCTTGAGCAGGTCCTCCCAATCCTGTGGCGCTGTCTCTTTGGTCAGGACTTGCGAATTGAACGCGATTACTTCCGGCGTCAGATACGTCCCATACCAGCGGTCCTGAGCGTCGTGCTGCGACGCGGTCACAGCTTCCGCCCACGACGGACGATACGGCTGCAGCAACCCTTCTTCGGCGGCATTCATGAAAAACCAGGACGGCGCGCCCCACCAGATGTCCGCCTGGGGATTGGCTTTTTCCGAACGAATCCGGTCCAGCACATCCTGTGAACCCATATCGAGCCAGTGCACTTGCACGCCGGGGTTTGCCCGCTCAAAACGTGCTGCAAAATCACTCAGCAACTCCTTGCC
>CAZVSL010000999.1:0-1474 GCA_964629935.1 uncultured Calditrichaceae bacterium
GAGACCGGCACGCGGCATAAGCCCGGCATTCAGCCCGCAGACGTCGAAGAGCTGCTCGAGCACGGCGCTGAGATTGTGGTACTGGCCAGAGGTGTGTATGGCCGGTTACAGGTATGTCCGGAGACTATCGAGATGCTGGAAGAGGGGGGAATCGAGCATTATGTATTGCAGACCGAGAAAGCGGTCGCGCGCTATAACGAGCTTGTAGCGGACCAGCGTGTGGGCGGGTTGATTCATTCGACTTGTTAAAATCCGGGGGGATGACAGTTGTGGGCCGTTTTCGGCCAGGCACTAAATAAGCGCCAACATAAGCGGTGCAGCATGACGCGCCGTAACCAGACGTGCGCACCCCGGCCGCGAACATGCCAGTGACGCATGGGCAGCTCCCAGATTGGTGCATCGAATCCGGTGGTTTCATCGATTGTACCGGGGCAGATTGTCGGTGGTGCGACCGCCCTTTGTGCTGCGAGCGGTGACGTAGACTGTGGCGCCGCATCCGCCCAGCACCGGGGCAATGCTCTTGCCGGCCACCACGGCTGGCGCCGGTGACGAGTGCAACTTTTTTTTTGTAGGGCTGGCATGGGTTCTCCTTTGTTCTTATCAAATCAACAGCCTCTTGAGGCTATTTGTTCTTTGCAGCTATTGTATTATTGCATATCATTCTCAAAGAAATGTGTCTATGAAATCACCAACACGCAGCCAGAGTTTCGGATTCGCATTTCGTGGCATCGCAGTGTTAATCAGGTCCCAGACCAATGCACGCATTCACTTGCTCGCAACTTGCATTGTTGTCGCAGGGGGCGTGCTGTTCAAGCTGACAGCGCTGGAGTGGTGCCTGATCATTCTGGCCATGATGCTGGTCTGGGCGACCGAAGCTATCAACACAGCTATCGAGGGGCTTGCGGACACAGTCACGCAGCAAGTTGATGCGCGCATCGAAAAAGCCAAGGATGTGGCCGCCGCGGCTGTGCTCATTTCTGCGATGGGAGCGGTTGTGCTTGGCCTGCTCATATTTGGCTCCAGAATCATCACGCTTTTTACAGGTCAGACATGAAATGTGCATTTTGTGACATCGTGAGCGGAGAAACGCCGGCGTATGTTGTCTATGAAGATGAGGTATCTCTGGCTTTTCTGGACAAGCGACCGCTTTTCCCCGGACACTGCTTGCTGGTTCCGCGGCAACATATCGGTACGCTGGTTGATCTGGACATCGATTTGGTTCAGCCATTGTTCGTCAACGCGCGCATGTTAGCCGCGGCTGTGGAGTTGGCGATGTCTGCCGAGGGCACGTTTGTGGCCATCAACAACAAAGTCAGCCAGAGTGTGCCGCACCTGCACATTCACATCGTGCCACGCAAGCGCAAGGATGGCCTGAAGGGTTTCTTCTGGCCGAGGAATCCGTACCGCGACGAAGCGCACATGCGTGAGGTGCAAGATGCCATCAAGTCTGCACTTGCATAGAAGCCATGCCCAC
>CAZVSL010001000.1:0-1472 GCA_964629935.1 uncultured Calditrichaceae bacterium
ATTTCCTTAATCTTGCTGAGGAAAATACTCCATCCTCGACTGCTTATGTAATCAACCTGTTTCAGGTCGACGATGATGCTATATTGCTGACTGTCGATGAGGCCGTCAAAAACTTTGTCCAATTCATCTGAGGTACTGAACTCAATATATCCCCCGACGGTAACAACTGCAATTGACTGAAGAGATTTGGCTGAATTTCCGTTTGAGTTTTCCACAGCAGCTTTGCTTGTCGTTGGTTTCAATAATCGACTGTTGTTTAAAAGAGCTCGTGCCTGCAGCTATGAGCACGTTGTGGCTCCGTCGTGGCGTGTTAAGTTACAAATTTAGTGCAAATACACAAGGATTTTACAATCATTTAAACAAAATTAATTCTGACTACCAAAATCAACAGAAAAATGTTGCATCTTTGTATCACCTGGTCGAAATTGTAGCCCAGACTCAACCTTCAGGAAAAGCCATGAACCGGACCATTTTACATCTTGATATGGATGCATTTTTCGCTGCGGTGGAGCAGCTTGACAACCCCGAATACCGCGGCAAGCCGGTAATCGTTGGTGCAGATCCGAAAGCCGGTAAAGGCCGCGGCGTGGTTGCGACTGCCAGTTATGAGGCGCGTAAGTTTGGCATCCATTCTGCCCTGCCGATTTCGCAAGCATACCGCAGATGTCCACACGGTATCTATGTTCGCGGTCGATATAGTCGTTATGCACAAGTATCACGCGCAATGATGGCTATTCTGGCTGATTTCACCCCGGTCATTCAAAAGATCAGCATCGACGAGGCTTTTCTCGACCTCACCGACAGTCTTAAGCTTTTCGGTGGTGCTGACGCTATCGCTCAGCAAATCAAGGGCCGGTTTCGGGATGAGCTACAACTCACGGCCTCCATCGGTATCGCACCCAACAAATTCCTGGCCAAGATTGCCTCCGACCTGCAAAAGCCGGACGGCCTGGTCGTGGTTGAGCCAGGCCAGGAGCAGGCGTTCTTGCGGGACCTGCCTATCTCCAAGCTGTGGGGAGTAGGCAAGAAGACGGAGCTGGTATTGCAAAAAATGGGTATTCGCAAAATCGGGCAAATTGCGGAGCTTCCCGAAGCGGACTTAAATCGCAAGCTGGGTAAGTGGGGCAATGCACTCTGGCGCTTATCAAAGGGCATCGATAACCGCCCGGTGCAAAGCACAGATGTGCAAAAATCAATCAGTCAGGAACGTACGTTTGAGCACGACACCGATGAGCAGGAGGTCATCGAGCACACGCTTTCTCAGCTTGCTGAGTCACTTTCGCGCCTGATGCGTAAAGATAAGCTCAAAGGCCGTTGTATCACTTTAAAGGTGCGGTTCGATGATTTTTCCACATTCACCCGCAGCAAGACGTTTACCACCACCGACACAACGCTGATTCCAGCGGTGCTGGCTACGTACCACTCGGTGTCCCCCACTGCTGTGCTGAGCACCAGGACCGGAATCAGATACA
>CAZVSL010001001.1:0-1469 GCA_964629935.1 uncultured Calditrichaceae bacterium
AAACCAGTGGGGACCCGCCACGGAGGCGGACGGCGCCTTGCTGGAAGATATGTGCAGCAGCGACAACAAACGCCCGTATCACCTGGTGAATACCAATATCATTCTGGTTGACTCGCCTACCTCAAAGTTTCGCGCCCGCGGCGGCGACAATTTTCTGTTGTCGCCGCTTTACTGCGGCAGCGATGCCACCGGCTGGTGTCGGACCAACGGCTACATGAAACAAGGCGGCGCGCGCGGCATGACCCTGCCAACAGCCATGGCTATCTCCGGCGCCGCAGTCAATCCCGATGCCGGCGTGGCCGGCAAAGGCGTGACCCGCAATAAGCTGGTGTCGCTGCTGATGGGTGTGCTCAACCTGCGCCTGGCCTACTGGACTGCCAACCCGCATCCGGACAAACAGCCGCCGCTTCAACCAAATTTCATCTTTCCCGGTTTTTGGGGTGATGTCTTAGGCAATGGCCTAAGTGAAAAAAAACGCGCTATCGAGATCTCCGATGGCGGACACTTCGAGAACCTCGCTCTCTATGAGCTGGTGCGCAGAAAGCTCAAGCTTATCATACTCTCCGATGCCGGCGCTGATCCGATGTTCCAGTTCGGCGACCTCGCCAACGCTGTCGAGCGCGTGCGCGTCGATTTTGGCGCAAAGATTAGATTTCGGGAGGACGCCGGTCTGGCAGGCTTGCTGCCCGGCTCAGCAGAAGATGGACCTTTAACAACGAAATACGATCTGGCGCGACGAGGTTTTGCGGTTGCCGACATCACCTACTTCGATGGCTCACGTGGCACGCTCATCTATTTGAAATCGACCTTGACGCCGGAACTACCGGCGGACTTGTATGGCTACAAGAGCGCCAATCCTGCCTACCCGGATCAAAGCACAGCCGACCAGTTCTTCGATGAGGAACAGTGTGAAGCATATCGTGAGCTTGGCTATCAACTGACCTGGCAGATGCTGGAATCCCCGCTGATTGGTGATGCGCTCAACGGCGCGAATGAGAATGTTGTAAGAGTCGGGCAGGAAGTCAAGGCGCCTTGAAGGCTTTGCTGATGTGGTGATAAGACTTACATGGGAAACAAGGTTAACCACCAAATCACAAAGCGGCACAAAGAAACACCAGGATCCACAACCAGGTCATCACGCAACACCAGGGAAGACGAAGAGAATGAACGGACCTGAATTATTCCCAGCGCGGCCAAGCCGCATGGGCCGATTTACTTCTCATTCTTTGCATTTTATTGCAAAGAATGAGAAGTAATAACATAAAGAAGAGAGGTTTATAAGTTGGGTGTTCAGCCTTTTAGGTGACATGAAAAATCTCCGGCAGCAAGTAAAATCCGGAACAATTGTTTTGCCCTTAATCGTTTTGCCTTCTAATTTGTACCTGAATAGTTACCTCAATCTTGTAGTGAAGTCTCAACAAACATGGCCTTAGCGAAATAGTGACTGCTACGTGAATTTTTCAGTTAGC
>CAZVSL010001002.1:0-1467 GCA_964629935.1 uncultured Calditrichaceae bacterium
CTAATCATGGCATGTTACGCTCTGTTGCATAAATCCGGTTATGTATTCTATTAAATATTTGACAGGATAACAGGATTACACAAGATAAAACCGAAACCTCACTATCCTGTATATCCGGTCAAAAACGAAATGTAATGGTATTATGGCAAGGTCTGCACCTCGACTGACAGCACAGAGGGCAGATCGCGAACGATTGCATTCCAGGTGTCGCCGGCGTCAGCCGAACAGTACACCTGTCCGCCGGTGGTGCCAAAATAGATGCCGCACTTATCGAGTGAATCGACGGCCATGGCATCGCGCAGCACATTGACGTAGCAATCTTGTTGCGGCAAACCGTTGGTGAGCGCTTCCCATTCGTTGCCGCCGCTGCGGCTGCGATAGACGCGCAGTTTGCCATCGGGTGGATAGTGCTCGGAGTCGCTCTTGATGGGAATGACGTAGACCGTATCCGGGTCATGTGCATGCACATCGATGGGGAAGCCGAAATCGCTGGGCAGGTTGCCGCTGACTTCGTGCCAGGAGTCGCCGGCGTCGTCGCTGCGCATCACATCCCAGTGTTTTTGCATGAACAAGACCTGCGGGCGCGAGGGGTGCATGGCGATGCGGTGTACGCAATGGCCGATCTCGGCGTCAGGATCAGGGATGTATTCGGAATGTAGTCCGCGGTTGATCGGTTTCCAGGTTTTGCCGCCGTCGTCGGTGCGGAAAGCGCCGGCAGCGGAGATGGCGACAAAAATGCGGTCCGGGTTGCTCGGATCCAGGATGACGGTGTGCAGGCACATGCCGCCGGCGCCGGGCTGCCACTTGGGTCCGGTACCATGGCCGCGCAGTCCGGCGAGCTCATGCCAGGTTTTGCCGCCGTCTGCAGTGCGGAACAGGGCGGCATCTTCCACGCCCGCGTAAACGGTATCCGGTTCCGTCAGCGACGGTTCCAGATGCCAGACGCGCTTGAACTCCCACGGGTGCTGTGTGCCGTCGTACCATTGGTGCGTGGTGAGTGGTTTGCCGGTCTCCGGCGAAGTGTCGTACACAAACTTGTTGCTCTCGCCCTTGGGGAAGCCTTCCGGCGTGGTGGTGGGTTCACCGGGCGGTGTGCCAGGTTGCTCCCATGTTTTACCGCCGTCATTTGAGCGGTGAATGATCTGTCCGAACCAATCGCTGCATTGCGAGGCATAGATGCGATTGGGGTCAACGGGCGAGCCTTTTATGTGATAGATCTCCCAGCCCCCGAAGTGCGGACCGCTAACCTGCCAGGTTTTGCGCTTGCCATCCGAGGTTAAGACAAAGGCGCCTTTTTTTGTGCCGACTAAAACGCGTACTTTGCTCATCGTTTTCTCCTTCCAGAAGTTTATAAATTTTGCGATACTGACTTTTTGTGAATTTTTCAGGCTATCTTGGATTATTCATGCAAAAGAAGGTTAATACGTTGGGTGTTCAGCCTTTAGGGGGTGTGAAAATAACTTGGTG
>CAZVSL010001003.1:0-1464 GCA_964629935.1 uncultured Calditrichaceae bacterium
ATCCCGCCGATCCCTCCGCCGCGCCGAAAGCCTCTTGAGCTGGAGCAAACCCCCTGCAGAAACGACCCATACCAATTGATCCTGCCAGGCGCCGCGGACTCTTTGATCCAGGACATTCTGTACGCTGGCTGACAGCGCAACAACCAGGTCGACATAGAGAAAGTCGTTCGTCTCAGAGTCGATTTTCTTGATCTTATGAATCTCGACAGATTCGCCGAAACGTTGCGGTGACGAGGCGAACCGGAAGCCCACCTGCGCCAGGGCTTTGCGGCAGTCCGGATAGGTTTTCGGCCGGATCAATATGTCGATGTCCCGCGTAAAGCGCGGCCGTTTTAATATCGCCAGGGCGAGTCCGCCGCAGACAGCGTACTCTATTTCGTGCTGTTCCAGGGATTGGATGACTCGCTGGAATTCTCTGTTCAGCTTGAGCATGAGTATATGTTAAGGATGAACCCTGGCCTGTGTCAAGGAGTAAATATATAAATGTGCTTGAGTTTTAGCTTGCGGGTTGATACATTGAGATGGCAAATCCCAATGACCAAAGCTCAAATCCGAAACTTCTCAACGTTTGAATGGAGTGTAAACGGTAGTGCGACGTTTGGGTCATTTACCCTGAAATCAACACAAAATGAAACCCGTGCAAATAAACACAGAGGGATGGATAGTGAAAGCAAAAGCAGTTCTTCTTGTCAGCTTCCTGTTGCTTTTTGGCGTTGGCTGTATGCAAAAGCAGGAGCGGCCTGACAACGTCAAAACCGCAACAATCTTGTCGTCAGTTTTTACCGTTGACAAGCTCTACAAGTCCATGCTTGGTCCCTACCGCAGCGCCGAGCTCATGCCCGTGACCCGCGCACCGGAGCTCATCTGGATAACCGGGTTTGAATCCGTGGTTGTCACGCCCGATGGCGAGCAGCAGCTTTCGCAGGAATTCATGTGCCACAGCAATCTGCGTTACAACAACCTCGGCGCACCAGGTGCTTTCAACGCCACACGACATAAACATGGCCGTATCTTCACCATTTCCCAGGGACAGACTGCAGTCGAGTTTCCTCCGGGTTTCGGCATTCCGATCATGGGCAATGAAACGCTGCTGCTGGATAATCAGATGCTGAATGTCAACATCGATCCGAAAACGCGGCCGGAGCCGTTGAGCCTGCGCTACAAGAATACCATATCGTATATAAAGGATGAGGAAGCCGAGCGTCAGATGGCGCCGCTCTATCAGGTCGAGGCCGGGGTCATGGTTTCGCTCGATACCACGAAGTCCTATTTCAGCACGTTGAATCCCGATGACGTGCAGTCCGGCGCGTTTTGCGCACCTGGCGTTACCGCCACCGAAGACCTCAACGTGGTTCGGTCTGATGAATTCGGCCAGGACTTCTCTTATCACTGGATTCTGAAACCAGGCAAGGAAGTTCGGCGCACGTTGATCACGGATATGCTCGATCTGCAATTCGATACCCG
>CAZVSL010001004.1:0-350 GCA_964629935.1 uncultured Calditrichaceae bacterium
GGCATCGCATGCCGGGCCGTATAGTGTTGTCGGTCCGGCTGTAAAAAATGCCAACCCCGGTACAGCGGTGAGCTGGGCCGATCTGTTCATTGGCTACGGCCTGTGGCTCTGGCCCACACATGCGCGTGAAGTCGATCTTTTGCCCGGCCACAACAGCAGCTACAAACGGTCGGTCTTGCTCGAATACGACGACCAACTGGTCCCCATGCTGAACGCTGAAACTGTGCTGCACTGGGATTTGCACGCCAAAGGCCACCGCCTCTATCTCGAACCCCAGGCGCGGGTGGCGCACACCAATTTTGCCCTGTGGCGGTCATGGATTCCCATTCAGTTCTATAATGGCTGGTTGT
>CAZVSL010001004.1:360-1464 GCA_964629935.1 uncultured Calditrichaceae bacterium
AGCGCGCGATTGGGATGCCATGGTGGAAACGCGCAATGTTTGTTGCCGGCTCGCCCCTGATTCCGTTCGTGCGTTTGGTGCGAATCGCCCGTCCGGTAGGTAGGGCCCTTATCCCGAGACTTATCCTTACATTTCCTGCGCTAATGTTCGGCCTTATGCTGGATGGTCTTGGGCAGTTTGTCGGTTACGTGGCAGGCACACGCGGCGCTGTGAAACACGTGGCCCGCTTTGAATTTCATCGCAGCCGCCATGTCACGGCTAAGGATCGCGCGCAACTGTTTGGCTTTGTAGGAAATCAGATGGCATGAATGTCTTTGTCTTATGCACAGGCCGCTGCGGCTCGACAACATTCATCAAAGCATGCCAGCATATCGACAATTATACCGCAGCACATCAATCAAATTCATCCGTGGTCGGCCCTGCCCGACTCCGGTTTCCGGAAAATCACATTGAGGTAGGCCTCACGTACACGTTAACTTCCTGATCCAATCGATTCTTCAGCCTGTCCTTTTCCACTTCCAGATCGAACCGGGCCTGCAAATTTATCCAAAACCTTTCGGAAAGTCCGAAGTACTTTGACAGCCTCAAAGCGGTATCCGGTGTGATTGTGCGTTTACCATGCACGATTTCATTGATCCGCCTGGCAGGCACATTGATATCCTTTGCCAGGCGGTATTGGCTGATACCTAGCGGTTTCAAGAATTCTTCAAGTAGGATCTCTCCGGGATGAATTGGAGCCAGTTTTCTGTTATCCATAAAGTTCCCTGCTAATGGTAATCAACGATTTCCACATCAAAGGCGTCACCGTTTCGCCACTCAAAACAAATACGCCATTGGTCATTGATACGAATGCTATGTTGTCCGGCTCTG
This sequence comes from uncultured Calditrichaceae bacterium, assembly GCA_964629935.1. Lineage (GTDB taxonomy): Bacteria > Zhuqueibacterota > Zhuqueibacteria > Oceanimicrobiales > Oceanimicrobiaceae > CAZVSL01. The sequence goes on from CAZVSL010001004.1 coordinate 1,231, forward strand.
TTTCCAGAAAGCTTTTCCAGGCGATTGCCCGGCGGAATCCGTAAGTCTTCCAGGATTTCGCCGGCATCCAGGATCTCGAGTTTTCGTCTGGCAGACCTCTGAATGTTGGCCGGTAGCTTTCGCGAACGCCGCCGACTGAATAATTTCTCCGTTTCCTTATCGGCAAGACTTTTCATCATCTAGCCTGCATTATTCACAAATCGCCACCTCCGCCACAGGATAAATCCTGCGGCT
>CAZVSL010001005.1:0-1448 GCA_964629935.1 uncultured Calditrichaceae bacterium
CCCAGATATCAAACCCCATGCTCGCCATCTCCGAAACTACGGAATCATCGGCCACCGGCACGCGCACCAATCGGCGCACCAGGTCAGATTCAGAGGCAATCTGGCTTTCAAAGCCTTCAGACTTAAGGCTGGCAAGTTTACTTTGCTCCAGCCTGGCCACGACATAAGCATCCTCCACAACAACCACTTCGACGCCGGCTGCGATAAGACTGTCAGCCACCTCCGGGCTGCTTATAGGAATCTTATGCAAGTGCGGCACATTGGGATCGAGCTGTTGCACCTGCTGCGGCTCATTTTGCTCGCCCGCGCCCCTACAACCGACGCCAAGGAAGATCGCCGCAACAAGCATCACACTAAAAATATGATACATGGTAATACTCCTTTACAGGTTGGATAGAATGGAATGAAAACAAAATTACGCAAAGCGAATTCAAATGTCAACCAGCCTGAAATCGATTGTTCATGTAAAATCGGGGTAAATTAGTTTTTGACCGGGATTTGCAAGATATACAGGACAATGCGGCTCGATTTTTTCAGATAGGACAATTGTATCCTGGTAAATAAGCAACTTGCCTTTCAATCCTGTCCTGTCTTTCTATTATCTTGTTTAATCCTGTTATCCTGTCAAATAATTAGGAGAATACGTAACCGAATTCAGGAAACAAAGCACATAGGGAACAGCGTCTTTCCATCTCCCGGTCACGCAGGCGGGATTGCGGCGCGCCAAAACCGATTTGAGAGACTTCGCTTCTGGGGATAGCTTTCAGGCAGTTTGAATAGTAACCGAGAGCCGGAATCTACTCCGGCTTTCGTATCATCTCATCCAGGGCTGTGAAGTCCACGCGGGCAGTCAAATCCAGAGTCAGCGGCGTGACGGAAACAATCCGGTCGATGGCGACGGCGCGGATGTCCGAATCCGGTTCCAGAGTATCACGGTCGATTTCGATGCGGAGCCGGGCATCGCCAATTCGGCTCTCCAGCGTGGGGTTGTCGATGCGCGCGGTGTAATATGGCTGACGCGACAGCCGGGTCAATCGCCAGGGTGTATCAGAGCTGGCGCCTTCAGGTACATCCAGCTTCAGCAGGTCGACGTCAAACGGCATCTTCCTGGTGAGAAGAAGTTGCGCGAATCGCCGCAAGAAATGTTTCGCGCCTTCCCAGTTCAGATCCCCATATTTAAAATGGTAATCAAACTGCGTCTGCAGAGAGGCTGCCACCGCCGGCACACCCTTTCCCGCCCCCTGCAGCGCCGCACCAACAGTACCGGAATGTGTGATATGAACCCCCAGATTCTCGCCATAGTTGATACCGGATACGATCAGATCCGGCAGTCGTTCCGCACACAAGATGTCGAGTCCATGTTTCACCGCCATAGCGGGGGAGCTGTCAAGGTGGTAAGCGGTCAAGACTTGGTTGTCCGCGCGAAATTCAGTCGGCCGTAACTTTTC
>CAZVSL010001006.1:0-1445 GCA_964629935.1 uncultured Calditrichaceae bacterium
CAAGTCGCCCAACGATGCACAGCTCAAGGCTGATTTGGAAAAGCTGGCGACCGCCGCCCAAGGCAATGTTTTGGTACGTGAGCTGCCGCAGGAGCAGGCCAGGCAAGTCCGGAGAGAAACGCCGGCAGAGGCGCACTTGCAGGCACGCATCTTCGAACAGCGCGTTGACCCTGGCGAAAGAATCTCCAGCTACTCATCATTGATAGCCCGCGTGCCGCATGGAGAAGAGATGGCGGACCATGACACCTTTACCCATATTCGCAACGTTCCGGACGTGCCAGAACCAGAGGCTTCGGCGTATCGCCACTTTCGTTATTTTCCGCGCGGCGCCAAGACCGGCACCTTCGTGCATGACATCCTGCAATATATGGATTTCGAGCATGGTTCGGAGCCAGCAACCAGCGAACTGGTGAGCAAAAAGCTGCAAACCTATGGCTATGCATCCGAATGGCAGCCAGCGGTTTCTGACATGCTGCAACGCGTGCGGACGGTCAGCCTGCCGGGTTCTGAGGAACGCTTCTCCTTGTCGGATATCGGCATGCGCGACCGCTTGAACGAACTCGAATTCTATTTCCCGCTACGCCATCTCACACCGGCTTCATTGCGCGCTGTGTTCCAGAATGCCGCAACAGACTTGCCGCATGACCTGCAGACGCGCATTCAAAGCCTGACGTTCACGCCACTCAAAGGCTTCATGAAGGGCTTTATCGACCTGGTGTTTCAGCACAAGGGCCGATTCTACATCGTCGATTGGAAGTCCAATTACCTGGGAGCCGACTTGGAGAATTACACCCCGGAAGCGTTGTCCCACACCATGGTTGACAGTCTTTATATCCTGCAATACCACATCTATGCGGTTGCCCTGGAGCAATACCTGCGCCTGCGCGTTCCCAATTATGATTATGCTACGCATTTTGGCGGCGTTTTCTATATCTTCCTGCGCGGCGTCGAGCCGGAACAAGGCTCCGAGTTTGGCATTTATCGCGCCTGCCCGCACGCAGATGTTCTTACAAATTTGTCTGAAGTACTATTGCACAGCACGAACGGTTGAGTGCTTCCTGCAAGAGTGCTTTGCCGCTGTCTAACGCGGCTGAATACTTTTTGCAGGTAAATGCATAATGTCAAGGCAGCTTCAAAACGAAAGGAGGGAAATTGAAAGCACTCGTCACGGGCGCCCGCGGGTTTATCGGGAGTTTTCTGGTCGAAACGCTGATCCAGGATGGCGTGAAGGTGCGCTGCCTTCTGCGCAGCACCGAGTCCGGCTGGCTGCAGGGCCTGGACTACGAACAGGTCACAGGCGACATCACCGTGCCGGAGTCATTACCCTCCGCTGTAGAAAATATCGATATCATCTACCACCTCGCGGGTTGTACCAAAGCAGTGACTCGCAGACAGTATGACCATATCAACGCCGGCGGCGCCAGGAACCTGCTGGAAGCAACCCT
>CAZVSL010001007.1:0-1442 GCA_964629935.1 uncultured Calditrichaceae bacterium
GTAATCGGGATTCACAAATTGGGGTAGGAATGCCAGGAAGAAGAGAGCGACTTTGGGATTCAATACATTGGAGAGCATCCCTTGAATAAAGATAGTTCTGGTCATGGCCTGGGCTTGCTTACTCGTGAGGTCAAAAGAGGTTTTGTCTCGGTACGACTTGATGCCAAGGTACACCAGATAGGCGGCGCCTGTGTATTTGACCGCAAGAAATGCGAGAGCGGATGTTCTCAAAATCACTGCTAAACCTAAAGCGGCGAAAATGGTGTGAACCAAAATACCCAACGTAACACCGATGGCCGAGACAATGCCAGCCCGCCGACCTTGTGAAACGCCTCGTGTGATAACATAAATAATGTCAGGGCCTGGTGTGATGGTCAATATCCACGACGCTGTGAAAAAGATTGCGAAGTTTGTCATGTCCATCGATGATTCTCCAGCATCCATTGAATACCATACTTGTCGACCAACATGCCGAAATCGTTCTCTGCGGGAAAAAGCACGGTGCCGCCTTCGGATAGCATGTCAAAGACTTTCTTCTGCTCCGCCTTGTCAGAAAATGTGACAAGCAATGCAAAGTTGCTGCCAATTTTGACCTCGTTGCCCGGCAGATCATCCGATGCCATAAAATGCACATTGCCGGCCCGAAACCTGGAATTAAATATCCGGTGCTGATATTCTTCAGGCACGTCGACAGGGGATTCGGCAAAAGTCTGCAGCATCTCAATTTCACCATCGAAGCACTTCTCGTAGAACTCCAGCGCTTCCCGGCAATTGCTCTCCGGAAACATCAAATAGGGTTTTACCTGCTTCGTGGCCTGGTTTCTGCTTGCAAATCTCTTGCAAGTTAGCATGGGGTTTCGCACATTGGCATGAGCCGGAGAATCGATATTCTAAACTTCGAGCTTTTCTTAGTATCATCTTATACCAATTATCAGGTGCTGCGTGAGCGACTTAGTCGAGCTCGTTAGAAAGGCAGGCGTGGTCGGCGCCGGCGGTGCGGGATTCCCAACCTACAAAAAGATCGACAGCCGGGTCGAGATCGTGATTGCAAATGGTGCGGAATGCGAGCCGCTGTTGTTCAAGGATCAAACGCTGATGCGGCATTATCCGCAGGAAATCCTTGCCGGCATGCAGCTCCTGATAAGGCATACCGGTGCACAGCGCGGTATCTTTGCCATCAAGGGCAAGCATCGCCGCGCTATCGAATCTGTCCAGGCGGTTTTGCCGGACAATATTACGATTTTTGAGATGGAAGATGTTTACCCGGCAGGCGACGAATACGAAGTCGTCTACCATAGCACGGGCCGGCGCATCCCGGCCGGCGGCCTGCCCCTGGAAATCGGTGTGCTGGTGCAGAATGTCGAGACCCTGTACAATATCCACCGCGCGGCGCAGGGCCAGCCTGTGACACATTCGATGATGACTGTGCATGGCCGCGTGCG
>CAZVSL010001008.1:0-1441 GCA_964629935.1 uncultured Calditrichaceae bacterium
AATTCAAGGCTTCGATACGAACCTGGTCGCCGCGCTCAGGCTCAAGGTTGGCGGTCAGACTCACAAACCGGCGGATGAACGACCAGTCGCTCTGCTGCAGGCTGCGGTCCACCAGCACATTGACCCACAAACGTTCGATTTCATAGTCCCGCAGCTCGCCATCCAGAGGGCGGGCAGGGGTGGCAGGTTGCTCTTTTGGTTTGACCAGATCTTCCGGCAAATAGGGCAGACCGGGAAGATTGGTCAGGTCCTTGCTCAGCAGCGCATCCGGCAATTTCGGCAGCCGCTGCTCCGGTTGCGATTTCTTGAGCTTGACTTTGGCATTGACGACAAACTTGGTTTCGGGGTAGTAGACCAGGAGTGCGTTCTGCAAATTCCAGGTCAGGTTCGACTCCATGGAGCTTTCGATTTCCCCCAATGGTTGTTTGACGCCGAAACTCTGAGCGGGCGTGATGGGCGACAATGAGATGGCGCCGAGCGCAAGTGCCAGTCCGATGGCAAGATTCCTGAACTTGATCATGAGTCCCTTCGCGGTTTTCGTAACATGATTTTTTAATCGGACGGGCGGGGAAATACTTGAAGGGAAAGTTGGGAGTGGCAGTAGCAGTAGCAGTAGCGCAGGCATCTTGCCTGCCGGGGGATGGAGGATAGAGGATAGAGGATAGAAGATAGAAGATAGAAGATAGAAGATGGAGGATGGATGATAGAGGTAGCAAGGGCAGTTGGCAGTAGCCGGTGCTTATCCGGAGAAGTTCCTGGGAGGCGCTTTGCTCTTTCTCATGAATGAGAATACATAGACTTCTCTTACCACTATTGAGAACTTAAGCTGAACCAGACGTGGTCAACCCTCTCTATCTTCACATCTAAAAACCAATAACTTGTGACCTTAATCAAAGTACGTTAACATTTTGGCACAGTTCTCGCTTAGCTGCAATTTGCGAACACGGGTCATGCAATTGTGGTTGTAGGAGGTACGGGGAAGCCTGCCTGCCCAAATTCCTTCAGCGATGGTTTCGGTCTCCTGCACGACGAGCCGGTTGTGGATCAGCGGAGTATTTCTTCGTAAATCGGAAAGTGGAAATCGGAAAGCGGAAATCGTCAAAGCCGTGAGGTGAAAGACCTCACGCAGAGACGCAAAGGCGCAAAGTAGAAAGAATAAAAACTCACAGTCTTCTTTGCGTGATCTTCTTTGCGCCCTGGCGTCTTTGCGTGGTCCTTCTTTTTGGTTCCGTCGCCAGAGCCGGTGCTGTTTACGGGGCTTTGGCGCCACTTCTCCAAACGAGGCGAGGCAGGCGAGGAAGTCTATCAATCAAAAACCAGCGGTTGGGACCGCCTGCGAAACGTTCACCCGCTCACCGTAAGAAATTAGCGGTGTGAACATCGGATTGCAAAACTTTAGTTTTGCAGTTTGTCGTTCATGTCAATTTTTAGAATTTTGGAA
>CAZVSL010001009.1:0-1439 GCA_964629935.1 uncultured Calditrichaceae bacterium
CGTAACCAGTGAACAGTAAGCGGTAAGCACCGGCCACTAACCACTAATCACTAATCAATACGAATCGCGTGACTGTGCAATTTGATAGTTAAAGTTCGAGAATAAAATACGTTCAAAATTCTTCTTCAGCAGATTAACAATTTGATCAATTGACTGGAAACGTTTCTCCGGCTGCTTTTCTATGCACTTGAGCACCAGGGCATCGCAGAAGCGCGGTACCTGATTGTTGAGCGCTGATGGCGGCGAGGCCGGCGTGCGCAAGATCGACTCGGTCACGCTCTGGTTTGTGGCGCCCACGAACGGGTGCTTCAGCGTCAGAATCTGGTACATCACCACGCCCATGGCGAAGACGTCGCTGCGCGCGTCTGCTTGCTGACTTTGAATTTGCTCCGGTGCAAGATAGAGCTGTGCGGACTCGTCGTTCTGCGTGTGGTGCTCGTCGAACAAGGTACCCGGGATAAAAAAGTCCATGAGTTTGACTTCATCCGTCGGACTCAGCATGATGTTGTTGGGTTTCAGATTCAGGTGCAGGAATCCCAACCGGTGGCTGAACATCAGCGATTTGAAAGTTTGGTAAATGACCTTGATGAAACGCTCGATATTGAAATTGCCGTTTTTGAACATATCCGTCACGGGCGTGCCTTCCACAAATTCGCGCGCGATATAAGTCAGGTCCTGGTCCTCGTCAACTTCGTAAATGTTGACGATGTTTGGATGGTTGAGCTGACCGATGGCCGAGGCGATCTGATAGAATTCGCGTTTTTGCGGATTGTTGGCCGGCAGCGCATTGAACACCTCCGATTGAATCACTTTCATGATGACGAAGCGCTGCAGGCTCTCATCTTTGGCCTTGTAGACTTTGATGGCGCCTTTGCCGCCCAGCTCCGCCAGCAGCTCGAAGCGGCCCAGTTTCTTGATGTAGCCAAACTTGAGCTCATCGATGGGATTGCGCCAGGCGACCTCGAACAGGCTGACATTCTCCTTCAGGTACTTGAGCTTGAACTGTCCCAGGGCGTTGACCCTGAAGCGGTTCGAACTCTTAACCTCCCGATACGCTTTCGCGCTCAGGAAAATGCGGTCCGTCTTTTGAAACACTTTGCCATAGACGGCGCGGTCCTGCACCGACAGGTCGCGCTCACAGGCCGTGGCGATCTTGATGCCGGTGCTCAGGTCGCGTAACGTCTGCTCGCTGTTGTGCAGCAGGCCATCGCGTGCGTGATGAATACCGATAGTCAGGTGTACCTGCTCTTTTGGCTCATTGACGAAATTATAGCGATTTAAAATGTTGAGCAGGTCCACCGCCAGCGACACCGAATGGATGATGTCGTTGGTGAAAATCAGCAGGCCGTTGGCGGCGGCCCAGACGTGGGCTATTTTGTATTTCTCCAGGCTGTCGGAAATAACCACCAGGAATTTTTTCTGAATCTGATTGACCTGCT
>CAZVSL010001010.1:0-1439 GCA_964629935.1 uncultured Calditrichaceae bacterium
GCTAACTGCTTAGTGAAACCGGGATCAGGGCCTGAGCGCTGCCATATTTCGGTGCCATTGCGACTATACTTTAGTAAGAGGAGTTCATCTGTCGTTCCAGTTCTAATGCCTGCAGCAACGACGATGTTGCCGCTCAAATCGGTTGCAATCGCGGAAGGTGAGCCATAAGACGCCTCACTGCAACGTTGGACCCATTTTTCGCGGCCATCTTTATCATATTTGACTAGATCGGCAACGTAACCCAGACTGTCGACAAAAGTCATAGCGCCGACATAGACGTCACCTTTACGATCCAGGGTCATATCTTGTAGAAACGTATTCCTGCCCTCTGAGCCAACATAGGGTCTTAACCACTCGAGTTGGCCGTCAGGCGTATATTTGAGCGTCAGCGCGACCGTTGTGCTATTGCCGACGCCCGGATTCCTAGCGCCTCGGGCAGCGATGTAGGCATTGCCATCACTATCGATCGAGATTACATTTGAATTGATATAACGATAAGAAGGTGTGCTGAAACGAGATAACCAGATTTCGTTGCCATTCCGGTCGTACTTGACCGTCACCATGTAGTGCCGGTCTTCCAGCGTACGGCTGCTGCCCGTGACCACGATATTGCCGGTAAGATCAACAGCGATATCTCCGGCGAAGTTTTCGCCTGCATCCTGATATCTGGCAGTCCATTCATGATCGCCTGCAGGACTATACTTCATGGTAACAATGCGGGTTGCCGGATCACCGCTCGACTGGCTTTCTCCAAAAATGAAAATGCTGCCGTCAGTATCGACTGCGAGCGCTTCTGTCTTGTCATTGCTCCCCGGTGAATCTTCAAATTGCTGGCGCCAAAGCAGCTCACCATCCTGGTCGTACTTGAGCAGCAAAAAATCGGTGTTGGCCACAGTAGTTTCGGTTTTACCCAGGACGATGGCATTGCCTGCATGGTCAAAGCTGAGAGCAATGGCTGTGTCATTAGAATTGCCGGGCTTGTCATATCGAACCGCCCAGGCGATTTCACCGTCAGGATTGAGTTTTATGGTGAGGGCATCATCGCCGCTTGAGTCTTCGCTGGCAGTTCCGACAAGATAGAGGTTTTCCTGAAAATCCATGAAAAAGCCCATCTCAATGGAAGAAACTGACCCTGGGTAGAGGCTATTCCATTGCTGTTCTCCAGCGGAGTCAAGTTTTATGACAGAGAGATTTCGTTGATTTGAATGCCGAAGGAAACCACAGACAAACACGTTCTTGTGTTGGTCAAGCTTAAGTCTGAGAGCGGTGTCATTATTTCCTGATGAACTATGAAACATATTGCGCCAAATCTGATTGCCAGCAGTATCATATTTGACAGTCAGAAAATCCAAGCCAGTGCCCCAGTTCTCAATGCGTCCGGTAACATAGATATGTCCGAATTCATCCATTAACACATCGTAGGCTTCATCCTGGTAGCC
>CAZVSL010001011.1:0-1434 GCA_964629935.1 uncultured Calditrichaceae bacterium
CGGCCTGCATTTTGCCCTGTCGCGACCCAACGTGCTCTATGCCGACCTCGATGGCCATCTCGACCTGCTTGACGATCCATCTGATGGCGCCGTCATTCTGCGCGATGGCGTGCTCTATCCGACTGAGTTGCCCGGACTTGGGTTTGAGCTGAAATAATTCTGGAGACCCGTCCGACCTGTAGCAGTAGATAGTAACAGCAGGCAGTAGCAGTTTACCCGAACATTCGCCCGCCAACTTTCACTGCCAATTGCCACTTTGTTCGTGATGTCCGTTTGCATCGCCAAACACCTGCAACTTGAATTTTAAATTGACAATTTCTACCTTGCAAAGGTAGCGAGCGCGGGCTAAATATAATAAAATGGCATTCGTGGCCCGTTTTCGGTCAGACACTATTTAGAAACATACCTTGTCCAAATCAAGCATTCTGACAGGTCGGTTAGCTGTGGTCGCGATTGCTTTGCTAGCCTACCAGAGTCTCCAGGCCTCAGACACCCGGAAACCTTCCCCGTGTGATACAACTCACGCGGGTCGCCTTGTCTCCATCGATACTTTGCGATCGCATCTGCATGTTCTCGGTCACGATTCCTTACGTGGCCGCGGCGTCGGTACCTCGGGGGCGCGCAAAGCAGCACGGTATATTGCAAAGCAATTGCAGCAGCTCGGACTCACGCCGCTCGGAGATGACGGCTCATACTTTCAGCGGATCCCGTTGCACGGCAGCATGCCGCTGCCTGCCAGTGAGCTGGTTTTTCACCTCGCTGAGCAACAGTTGCCTTTGACTCTGTGGCAGGACTACATTCTGTATACGGCTGGCCAACAGACGTTCATCCCAGCGCCTTTGCCAATGGTTTTTGCAGGCTACGGCATCTTTGCGCCGGAATATGACTACAACGATTATCATCATATCGATGTTGCCAATCGAATCGTGGTTTATCTCTCGGGCGAGCCAGGCTCAGATGATCCGGAGTATTTCGCTGGCGAGCAGCCAACTGTCTATTCTGATCCGCTGCTTAAGCACCGCCTGGCGATTGCGCGGGGCGCCCGAGGTACGGTCATGATTCCGTCGCCGCGTAAGAATCGATTTCTCGATTGGGATTATTGGGTGCAGCAGTTTACCTTTGAGGATGTGAAGCTGCCTTACGGTGTGCTCGACAATCTGAATGTGCTCCTGAAAGGCGATGCAGCCTGGCCATTGTTCACAGATGCGCACCATAGCCTACAAGATGTGTTTCAGTTTGACCGAGACGGTACCATGCGCAGCTTTGAACTCGAGGCCAGAATCCGGTTCAAGGGTGAGTTCTATGAAAGGGATTTCGTTGGCCAGAACGTTGTTGCCATGCTACCGGGCAGCGATGCTCTGCTCCGAGATTCGTATGTAATCGTGGCCGCACACTACGACCACCTCGGCGTATCCACGCCGGTTGCCGGAGACA
>CAZVSL010001012.1:0-1413 GCA_964629935.1 uncultured Calditrichaceae bacterium
ATGCGCTTGATGGGCACCGCATAATAACGGTCGACAAAACTGGCGATGTCGGAACGCAGCATTCTGGTGTCTTTGTCCTCATCAAGCGAGCCAAGATTTATGAGCACCCGGATGATCAAATCTGGATCCTTCTGCACGGCGCCGATGAGCAGGTCAGACACCTCCTCCATCATGGCCCTGTCTAACTTACCCATCATGCCAAAATCGATCGGCACGATGGTACACACATCTCTTACGAAAAGATTGCCGGGATGTGGATCGGCATGAAAAAAGCCATCTTCAAAAACTTGCTTCAAAATAAACTTGCCGCCAATATCCGAAATCAATTTTAGATCGCAACCGGCCTCGAGCAGCTCTTCGGTATCTGATATCTTAATGCCATCGATATATTCGGTGGTGACCACTTTTTCCGTCGTATAGTCCCAGAAAACCTGTGGAATATAGACATTATCAAAATGAGCGAAGTTCTTGGCAAAAATTTCGATGTTGCGGCCCTCATTGATGAAATCAAGCTCACGCTTTGTGTTCTGTTGCAGCTCCCGCACGATGCCGCGCGGATCGAACTGCCGGCTTTCCGGAATGGCATTTTCCATCAGCCTGGCCAGGTCGGCGAGGATATCAAGATCGGTTGCGATAATGCGTGACACTTCCGGCCGCTGAATCTTGACTACGACTTCCTGTCCGTCATGTGTCCGTGCCCGGTGAACCTGCGCGATAGAGGCCGAGGCGATGGCCTCGCGGTCGAAGCGATCGAACTTCTTCTCCATCGGCATGCCGAGCTCTTGTTCGAGGTTCTTCTGGATTTTGCTAAACGGCAGAGGCGGGACGTGGTCCTGGAGTTTGGTCAACTCCTCCAGTAACTCCGCCGGCACCAGGACGGAACGTGTACTCACAAGCTGACCAAGCTTGATAAAAGTGGGTCCGAGCTCTTCCAGAGCCAGTCGAATACGCTCTGCCCAGGAAAACCGCTTCACAGCCGCAGTTTTCTTGCGAAAGAGCCGGCGTCCGATCTGCAGGTAAGCGGCCAGATTCATCCGGTCCACGACCTCAGCGAAACCGTATTTGATCAAGATGCCGACGATCTGGCGGTAGCGTTTGAGGTTGCGATACCCTTTGTCGAGTCGCGGAATATAGACCACGAGATTAGTCTTTCAATCCTAAATTATGCATGAACTTGCGTTTGGGCTTCACTCGCTATACCATTTTCTGAAGTTGAAGCATTACTTCCTGAAAATTGTCATATTCATAATGAGGAATATTGTGTGCCCGGCAATGCTCGATGAGGTCCCGGTTTCTTTTCGCAAAGACCATATCAGCGGCGTCAGCGCCGCAACGGTCTGACAGGCCGTCGCCGATATATACAACCTGCGAACCGTCTTGCTGGGCCCGGCGTACGTGAAATCCCTTGCAATT
>CAZVSL010001013.1:0-1411 GCA_964629935.1 uncultured Calditrichaceae bacterium
ATTTGAAGCGCGCATCTTCGTTGACCTGCGGCTCGATGAGCTTGCCGAAGGGAAAAGGCATGATGAGTGGATTTGATATTGCCGCTGGCGTCCGGAACACGCGCGTGTTGGCTCCAAATGGATGCTCACCGAGGGCTCAAGTTAGTGGCAGAATATAGACATAATCGTTTACGCAGTCAACGAATGACGCGGTTCTATTGACATAAACATAAAAGGGCCACGCTATTCAGGGCAGGCTCTCTTTTCTTGTTCCTTTTGCTTGCGGTATCTGTTTACCAAAACCTGTACTTCATCCGTTAGCACCTGTTTTGGTACATGGTCCGCAATGTACAGCAGGCTTTCTTTCTTCTTTGTGGTGGCAAATCCAATGAAGAAGTTGCGTGCCTTATCCAGGTCATGTTGATAGCCGGCAACGCCAATGATGTGAATCGGAACCCAGCGTGGAAAGACCTGGTAGACGGCGGTCAGGTCCTCCCACCTTAGACGGTAATTCTTTTGTTCCCAAATCTTTAACCGACCTATGCCGACTTTCCAGGTGGCGTTGATGCCCCAGTCTGAGAACTTGACGCGAAGAGTTGGGGCTAAAAAGAGCGAAAGGTATATGCCAAATGGGTATAAAACCACTATTATCAACTCCCAAATACCAAAATTTCCTCCTTGAAAATCCTCCCAAAGGGCAAAAGGCCCGTTGAGTGTTGCTGCAATCATAAAGATGATTACTAACAGCTTGAATCTTATTTCCATTTGTTTTGCCCTTAGAAACGTTCTGTTGGAAGAAAGAATTGATTTACAACGTACTCTGCAAATCTTCCACCCACATAAGAACCGAACGCAGCTCCCGCTGCCGTTCCTAGTAGAGGCGACGCGAAACTTCCAAAAAATCCTCCAAAAGCCCCTCCGACTAATCCACCAGTAAGCCTCGCCAATGCCAGCGCCGCGCGATACCGGCTTCCTGCCAGATACGCATCATACAAATCAACGCCAAGCAAAGCACCGCTAATAAAAAGACCGACACCTCCTACTCCTCGAAAGAATCTGATATTCGCCATGGTTGGCGCACGCAGACCTGGCCGCAGAGACGAAACCGGCACTCGCATACCAGGATTGGCGCGAACACGCCCCAGACGGTCTGAAATAAAGCGACCGCTCTCTAGCGCGTTTGCAATGGTGCCTCCCGCTCCATACGCTGCTCCACCGACTGAATAGAACTGGTAAACAGGATTGTTAACAGGTAAAGGGCCAGCCAGGTTTTGTGGGCCGACACCAAGCCCTCCTGCAGGTCTGAATAAGAAGCTCTGAAGTTGCAGGTTTGCTTCGTATGCATTTGCCCCAGCCACGTATGCTGTTTGCGCGTAGACATTAAACTGGACAAACATCGACAACCCGCCCCTGTCATCATCGTCGAGAACTG
>CAZVSL010001014.1:0-1406 GCA_964629935.1 uncultured Calditrichaceae bacterium
CGCAGGAGACTTACCGCAAGATGCATCTGAAGTGACAACGAACTATAACTGAATATAAGCAAAAACAAAAAACGGAATGTCAAGCAGAAAAGTTGCTATTTTCGCGCTTTTGTGCGAGTGTGTGCGCGGCCTGCATCGGTTGTGTAGCACTGCCCGACCCCGCGCGACAGCAGAATACCATGCGAGGCGCCGGTAAGGTTATTGATAGTGCAGTTCTCTACTGTGGTACTGGTCTGTACCAGATAGCGCCCCTGCTGGGTGAAATTCCGGTATGGGTCGATGTCTTTGCACAAATTCAGACTCAATGACGGCAAGCAAGCACAAAGCGGCGGGAATCACTCTCCCGGCTTTCCGGATTTATTTTGCGGGCGGCTCTGTATAGAAAACCCGCACTACCGGCCGCTTGAATTCCGGCGCCGGCACAATTCTGTCATTCGCCAGCGGTTTGGTGGCCAGTCCGCGATGTGAAATCAACACCACGCCGCTGTTCTTCTCGCCACCGTTGACCCAGAGCTCTACCAGTTGCGTCAGGTCAAGGTCGATTTGCTGCAAGCCGGAGGTAGACCTCGGGATGACAGCCGTCACCGGATTGCTATTGTAATCCACCGACTTGCTGGCGCCGATGGCCTCGGCGAGAGAATCTCCAGCACATTGGCCACAGCCTCCTCCGGCAGCGCAGTGACAGGAAAAATCCCCTCCCCGGAGGGGCGATTGGGGACGCAGTCCCCTAATCGGGGTGGGTCAACACCGGTTGCCAAACACGCTAAAGCCAAAATGTTCCTCAACCTAAGAGCTATAAATATCTCACCGCTACGCGGTTTTTCCCTCCCCCCATCATCAGCCCCGTCAGGGGCGAAATGTTTATAGCAAAGTTTCATCATTACGACACCCCAAAACCCCGAAAGGGGTGATATAAATGCAGCGAGCCTACCGCACATACACCAGCTTCCGCGTCCTCGATAACGCAGCCTTGCCATTGGACCCCCGCGCCTGCAACCGGTAAAAATAAACCCCCGATGCCAGTGCATTACCGGCGTCATCGGCGCCATCCCATTCTAACCGGTGGCTGCCGGCAGCAAACGAGCGCCCCGCGACCAACGTGCGCACAGTCCGGCCCAGAACATCATGGATAGTCAACGTGACCGCGGCCTGCTCCGGCAATGCGAGACTGATGACCGTGCTGGGATTGAAGGGATTGGGATAATTCTGTGCCAGCCCAAAGGCTTCCGGCAGCCGTGCAGGCGCTTGCTCAGACTTCAGCAATTCCACCAGCTCACGGCTTGCCTGGGCCGGGACTCCACCGGGACCGGCGTCATCGTTGTGGCTGGACTCAGGCGAGCTGATATCCACCGGACCGGAGACGGATTGGGCAAACCAGTAGTTGCCGCGCGCCATCAGGGTGGTAC
>CAZVSL010001015.1:0-1398 GCA_964629935.1 uncultured Calditrichaceae bacterium
TAATTATGATATACGCACGGTGCAGGAATTGCTGGGTCATTCACCCCGTGAGATAGTCTCTATGCTCATCCATTGATAGATATGCCAGAATATTTTTACACATACGTTTTGCATTCTGAAGCAGACAAGAATTTCTATGTTGGTTTTACACGAAATTTGGAGCGCAGGCCCACGGAACACAACAAGGGGTTAGTTCTCGCCACAAAGCACCGGCAGCCATTAAGACTTGTGTATTGTGAAGTATGCCTGCACAAAAGTGACGCGATTAGTCGAGAAAAGTATCTAAAGACTGCGTGGGGTAAAAGATACTTAAAGAATCGGATAAAGCATTATCTCACGGGGTAGAGACGTGAAGACTACCATGGTCTATACTCATGTTCTCAATCGAGGCGGACATGGCGTGAAGAGTCCTTCGGATATGCTGTGAAGCTAAGGAGAGATAAGGAACGACAGATGCGGAGCAAAAGAACATTGAAGCCCGGAGACCCGGGAACGCAGAAATTCCTGCAACGCTACGGCGAAGACCTGGTGTGTGTTCGCTATCGGTACGACCCTGCCAGTAACAGACGCGTCACCACGGTGGAATTGATAGTTGAAGCCGGCCCGTGGCAACAGAACCAGTACCGAATTCCAGCCAACAAAACCGTCCGCATCCGAGTTGACTACGAGGAGGCATATTTGCGCAAGATCGTCAAGCATGCTGGCGGTAAATGGAATGCACAAGCACGCGTCTGGGAACTACCATATAGTGATGCTAAGGAGCTTGGCCTCACCGAACGAATTGTGAAGGATGAATGAAACAGATGGCCAGTAGAGCACCGTCCGACTGTCTAATAGAAGACATCAGGGACTGTCTAATATTAGACATGTTGCTTGCATTAGACATTTTTGTCTAATAGTAGACACAGAAAACGGTTAGGGAAACGCTAATAGTAAGATGTTAGCCGTAACCATAATTCACAAAATAACGGAGGAATATATGGAACTCAAAAAAGCTCTGCTTGTTGTCAGTTCTTTGCTTCTGAGCAGTTCCCTGCTCCTTGCTCAGACGGAATACACTGGCCAGACCATCGAAGACATTCTGGCATTGCCCGATGAAGAAATCGACCTGGGCACCGCCTGCCTTGTGCTCGCCAAAGATGCTTATCCGAACTTGAAAATAAAGGTCTTTGATGGAATCTTAAATTTCATGGCGAGCGAACTTGACACGCTCATGCAAGGCAATACTGACCCAGAAGCGCGAATTGGCATGATGAACACTTATCTCTATCGCCCCGGTTGGTGGAATGATTCGTTGACTTTCACCTACGATTTGGATGATTTGGAAGCATCCAAGAAAGACAACCAATTTCTCAATGGTTATCTATCGAGACGTTTAGGTTCGTGCGTCACCATGCC
>CAZVSL010001016.1:0-1394 GCA_964629935.1 uncultured Calditrichaceae bacterium
CAGATGGATCCGGCCAACGTGCAGGAGGCGTTGCGGGAGGCACAGCTTGACCTGGAAGAGGGCGCAGATATGCTGATGGTCAAGCCGGCGCTTTCTTACCTCGACGTCATCAACGCGCTGGCAGAGAATTTCGAGCTGCCGCTGGCGGCCTACAATGTCAGCGGTGAATACGCCATGGTCAAGGCCGCCGCCCAAAACGGCTGGATCGATGAGAAAGCGGTAACATTGGAAATATTGACCTCCATCAAGCGCGCCGGAGCGGATTTGATTCTAACTTATCATGCCAAAGATGCCGCCGGGTGGCTGGCATAGCGCAAAATTTTATAGAATCGGGAAAACGACAAAAATTAAATGTCGATATAGAACAGGATTAAGCGTACCAACCTCAGGTTAATAAATGTCTCATACCACCATTGTGAACACGGAAAAATCAAGACAGCTTTTCGAACGAGCCCAAACCGTATTGCCGGGAGGCGTGAACAGCCCGGTGCGGGCATTTAAGGGTGTGGGCGGTGAGCCGCTCTTCATCGAGGGTGCACAAGGCGCATACATGACCGACGTCGACGGCAATCGCTACATTGATTATGTCGGTTCATGGGGACCGATGATCGTGGGACACGCACACCCGCAGGTTATCGAAGCGGTCAAGCGTGCGGTTGACCAGGGCACAAGCTACGGCGCCCCCACCCGGGCGGAAGTAGAGCTCGCCAGAATGGTTGTCGAAGCTGTGGCTGCCATCGATATTGTGCGCTTTGTCAATTCCGGCACGGAAGCAACCATGAGCGCGCTGCGCCTGGCGCGGGCCTATACCGAGCGCGACAAGATCATCAAATTCGAGGGATGTTACCACGGCCACGCCGATATGTTGCTGGCGCAGGCCGGCTCAGGCGTGACCACGCTTGGCCTGCCGGATAGTCCCGGCGTGCCAAAAGAAACGGTGAGCCATACATTGCTTGCCGAGTTCAACAATCTGCAATCCGTGAAGCATGTTTTTGATCAGCACACCGGTGAGGTTGCGGCCATCATCGTCGAGCCCATCGGCGGAAACATGGGCGTAGTGCCACCGGAACCGGGATTTCTCGAAGGGCTGCGCGACCTGTGCAATGAGAACGGCGCACTGCTCATCTTTGACGAGGTCATGACCGGTTTCCGTGTTGCCTATGGCGGTGCCCAGGAATTGTATGGGATCCAGCCCGATCTGACCTGCCTGGGCAAAGTTATCGGCGGCGGCTTTCCGGTTGGCGCTTACGGCGGCCGCAAAGACATCATGCAGATGATCGCGCCTGACGGACCCGTTTACCAGGCCGGAACCCTCTCCGGGAATCCCGTTGCCATGACAGCCGGCATCGAGACGCTCAAGCTTCTTCAGCAGCGCGGTGTGTATGAGCAACTTG
>CAZVSL010001017.1:0-1393 GCA_964629935.1 uncultured Calditrichaceae bacterium
GGATCGAGTTCAGCGATATCGCGTGCGCCGGCACGAGCGCCATCGCGCCACCCTGCGGGAAGCGCAACTGCGGGCTGACGCCGAAAACGAACGCCGTCAAAACGTCGAGCTGCTCAGCGACATCGGAAAGGAAATCACCGCTTCATTAGATTTGAGACCATCTTTTACCGGCTCTATGAGCATATCAATGCGCTGGTCGATGCGACCATCTTCGGCGTCGGTATTTATCATCCGGAGCAGGATCAAATCGAATACAAGTTCGCCATGGAAAAGGGCAAGCGCTACGAACCCTACACACGCGATACGCGCGACAAAAATCAATTTCCGGTCTGGTGCCTTGAAAACCGTCAGCCGGTCTTTATCAATGATGTGACACAGGAATACAGCCGCTACATTAGCACATTCAAGTCGGCTAACGTGGAAGGCATCGTGCTTGAGGACGGTACATTTCCGGAAGAGCCGCTTTCCATTATTTATTTGCCGCTCGTCTCGCAGGAAAAAGTATTGGGCGTCATCACCATCCAAAGTTTTGAGAAGAACGCCTATTCCGACTATCATCTCAGCATTCTGCAGAATCTCGCCTCTTTTACGACCATCGCGCTCGAGAATGCCCGCTTGTTCGAAGAAACACAAAGTGCGCGCGCCTCTGCCGAAGCAGCCAGCCAGGCCAAGAGCGACTTTCTCTCCAACGTCAGCCACGAATTGCGCACGCCGCTCACCTCGGTGCTCGGTTTCGCCAGAATCATCAACAAACGGCTGGAAGAGAAACTCTTCCCTCTGCTTAAAAACGGGGATAGCAAAACCCGACGCGCCGTTGCACAGGTCAGCGACAATCTAAGCGTCGTCGTCGCTGAAGGCGAGCGCCTGACCGCGCTCATCGACAATGTGCTCAACCTGGCCAGGATCGAAGCTGGTGAAATTACCTGGAAAATGACCATTGTTTCTGTGCCTGATATCATTGAGCGGGCAGCAGCCGCCACTGCCTCGCTGTTCGAGTCAGGCGATCTGCAATTCAAAAAGCATATTGCACGGGACCTGCCGGAGGTCATTGGCGACAAGGCCAAACTTATCGACGTGGTTATCCATCTTATCTCCAATGCCGTGAAATTTAGTGAGACAGGCGAGGTTGCATGCTGCACTCAGCAAAAAGACCGCGAGATTGTCGTGAGCGTCAGTGATACCGGCATCGGCATCGCTGCAAAGGACCAGCCCAATGTGTTTGAGAAATTTACACAAGTGGGCGACACCCTGACCGACAAGCCGAAGGGCACCGGCCTCGGTCTGACCATTTGCAAAGAAATCATCGAACATCACGGCGGGCGGATTTGGGTGGAGAGCGAAATCGGCAAAGGCAGCACGTTTTCCTTCACGCTGCCGGTTAGGACAGTCATGA
>CAZVSL010001018.1:0-1384 GCA_964629935.1 uncultured Calditrichaceae bacterium
ATACTGCCAACCCCAATCCTTGTTGGCATTGGGATATTTTCTGGCCAGCGCATAGGGTAGGTATACCGTACCATAACCGTCCTGTAAATCCTGCTCGTGCTGTTTCTTCACTACGATAAGATGCTTCTTCATAGGTTCAATTGCCGCGGCCGGCAACATGGTGAGCCGATCTTTTTTGCCTTTGCCTTCTCGTATGGTAAGCTTTCTGCCGGCAAAGTCGAGGTCTTTGACTCGCAGCCGCAGGCATTCTATTAAACGCAGACCGGCGCCGTACATGAGAACACCTGTGAGCCAATAGACGCCTTCGAGATGACCAAGCACAACATTGACTTCCTGTGACGTAAATACTTCCGGAATCTTTTTCGGCTTCTTCGCCCATATTATGCCGCCACTAAAGTCATCGGTCTCGATGTGCAACACATCCCTATATAAGAACAGGATGGCATTGAGAGCCTGGTTCTGTGTCGAGGCGGCGACATTGCCATCAACGGCCAGGTGACTGAGAAATTGATAAATCTCCGTGGCGCCCATTTCACGTGGATGCCGTTTGTTGTGGAATACGACGAACCGTCGTATCCAACCGACGTAAGTTTCTTCGGTTCGGCGGCTGTAATGTTTGGTGCGGATCACGGTCCGTACCTGTTCCAAAAGCTTAGGCTGCTGAGCAGCAACGCCAGGTAATTCAACTTTTTCCATCGTGGTTTACAATCCGGTTGGTGAGCCCCATTCGTACCACTTCGTTATAAGGCAGCTCCCAGACTTGCCGATTTCGATTCCATGTGCCGCCGGCAGCCCGCACTTTTTTACCAAGCGCGACTTCGCCGTATTTAATCCGGATGTACGTCGTACGGTCCGGTGGCAGCCAGGGCGTAGTTTCAACAACCAGCTCCACCGTTTTTATCCTGACTTTGCGTTGCCGGTCATAGCGGTAACGCACGCAGACCAAATCTTCGCCGTATTTTTCGACAAGTTTCTTAGTGCCAGGTTGGCCCGGTTTCAACTTTCGCATGGTTTAGATATGTTGCATCAGATTGTTCGAATCCAACCGTTGGCCAGTCAGGGTTCTCAACTCTTGGTTATCCGCTGCCATACTCCCCTCGTTTGTGTGTGAGCTTTCAGCTTATTACGGGGCTATGTCAAGCTTCAGGGAGTGCGGCCTCCCTTACGGCCTGTGTGTTTCCCTGTGTACGCCTCAGGTGTTTCCTTCGGCTCACCTGCTGCAACAGCTTCGGTTTTTGCACCGTGTCAGCCATGGGTTATAACTCAGGTAGACTGTTTCACAACATGCTTGCTGCCGCCCCGGGAATCGCTATCGCCGCCAGAAGAAAAGATGCTCGGAATTGAATGTCAGGTTCAGGGGTGTGAATAAATAACCTGGTATTTC
>CAZVSL010001019.1:0-1380 GCA_964629935.1 uncultured Calditrichaceae bacterium
GAATCAGAATTCAAAAATAGATACTTGCGATTGCTCGAACAAGAGATAAAAATCGACAGGACGGGTATGCATATTAAACCCGGGATACCGGATATTTTGGATACTCTGGAGCAGCGCGATGATGTCACTCTGGCGTTGCTGACGGGAAACTGGGCAAAAGGCGCGCGCATCAAACTGGAGCATTTTGATCTGTTCGATTATTTTGAATTCGGCGCTTTCGCGGATGACGCCTGGGTTCGAAATGAGCTGCCCGCTATCGCGGTTGGCAAATTCGAGGAGCTGACCGGCCGCAAGATAACGCCGCAAAATGTGTTCGTTATCGGCGACACGCCGCGTGATGTTGCATGCGCGCAGCCCTACGGCGCACGCACGGTGGCGGTCGCAACCGGTCTCTATTCAGCGGCACAACTGCGCGAGGCAGAGCCGGACCATGTTTTCGAAAATCTGGCTGACACGGAAAGCTTTCTGCGCCTGATTTTGGATGGTGGCGCCCCAGAACATAAAAAAAGCGACTCATTTTGAGTCGCTTTGTTTGCACCACAAACCCAACATCCGTGTTGTTTTCGTCATACCTGATTCGTTTGAGGCGCAATTGCTCAGGTGGTGCAGTGCTCGGTGCTATTGCAATCAATTACAGAATGAAAATCGACAGGTCGGAGTGGAACTTTACGGGTTTGAAGAAAATGTAACCTGAAAAATTCACAAACATCAGTTAAGCTTAGACCCGGCCCCTGACAAAAGAGCGACGTTAGGAAATAGTGATTCCAGGGTGCACTGCTGCAAAAAAGTGCATCTGGTCAGTTTTTTTTTAAGTTTTCTTGATTCTCTGGAAGAAAAATGCAGTCATACTTGTTACATCAAATTGAAAAGCCCCTGGAAGGTAATTATATGGTAACCTCCTATTTTTACCCTTCCTCCTCGAAAATCCCCGGGTTGTGACGCCCGGGGATTTTTTTATTCTGGTGAAAATATGAGCAAAGATATTGTCAGGCGCTTTTTTGCAGGCACCGGCCACAGTTACGAGACCGTGGTCAATCTCTTCACCTATGGCGCGGACCGCTATTGGAAGCGCAGAATGCTGGAGGCTGTGCCTGTGAGCGGCGCGATTCTCGATCTTGCATGTGGCACGGGCATTGTCACCTTTCAGCTCCATGAGCGTCAGCCCCAATGCAAGATAGTCGGCGTTGACATGATGCAGGAGTATCTGGCGCGTGCGCAGCAGAAACTGCGGCAACAACGCGCCAGGCGCATCCATTTGATTTGCGCACGCGCCGAACAAGTGAAGTTGAAAAGTCAGTTCGATTGCATCATTTCTTCCTACATCCCCAAGTATGTGCCGGCGGAAACATTGCTGGCCAACATTGCTCCCAACCTGAAGAC
>CAZVSL010001020.1:0-1378 GCA_964629935.1 uncultured Calditrichaceae bacterium
TCGAAGGCGACGGTGTAGACGCCGGCTTCATACGCCTGATCGACCAGAGTCGCCACACGTCTGCCAATGATGTCAAAGACCTGCACCTTCACATCCGATGCTTGCGGCACGGCAAATTGAATTGTCGTACTGGGGTTGAATGGATTGGGATAGTTCTGCTCCAGACGGAATTCCGTGGGCAGCAATTGATCGTCATGCTGTTCTACACTGGTCGGAATATCGAATGAGGTGTACCAGAAGCCCGCAGCCACTTCGTTTGCGTTACTGGTTGCACGACCAATTGCTGGCTGACCAATCGTGCCGGCCAGCCTGTGATTTTCGCCCTCGCTTACGCCGCCGCCGCTGGCGATGACGCTGCGCGCCACCTCGGTTTGAGCGGAAATGGTACCAGCCAAGCACAGCACGGTAATAAATATCGTCGATTTCATTTCGTTTTCTCCAGGTTGTTTTCTTACCGATCCAATCTACTCATCTCACAGAGTTAAATCAAACGGCCTCTTGCCACAAAGAACTATATTTTCCTATTGTCTGTCGCTAAAAATCTTCAGACACTCAGGGATTACTGCAAGGTAACCAGCATCTTGATTACGCCTCTATTCGCATCATGACTGCTCAGGGCCTTGCCAATGATTGTGCCGTTTGGCGCATCATGGCCACCTCGCATCGCATGACCAGGGGTATCAGAAGCCACCAGCAGATCGCCAGGACGGATGCCCCCGTTCTCGGCGCTAACCTTCACCGGCACAATGCCCACGACAGCCAGCGGTCCTTTGCCGATCAAATCATCGTCAATTCCTTTGCCGCCGAGGAAAGCCGGTTTGGTTGAGTAGACGCCCACGACAGTGGTCTGATAAGCTCTATCGCTCAGTCCCAATGTTCCATCAGATTCGACTACCAGAACATCACCCGCTTCCAGACCGGTTGCGGTTGGCAACAATTCGGCGAAATCCGCAGCCGGCGAGGTGTAGGTGCCATCAGCGGTGACGTTGCCGTTGTTGTCGACTCTAAACCGGACGTTGACAGGCGACAGGTCCCAGGCTTCGATGAGAGTGCCGGTTCCTTCAGCCCGCAAAGCAACACCGTTACCACTATTGTAGGCCCAGACGCCGTATTTCGTGCTGGAATTGGCCTGGCCCAGAACGCCTGTGGCGCCGTTACCACCCTGGCCCCAGACAGCGTAGCCACTGGTGCCATTGTTCTGCCCTTTGACGCCAGCGCCGCTAGCCTCGGCGTTGATCGCCAGACCGAAGACGCCGGTAGCATTGCTATTGGTTGAGGTCGTCACGCCTCGGACACCAGCATTAGCGCCTGTGGTGCTGGTGGCCTCGCCAAAGATGCCGCGGCCGCCATCGGAGCCGCTGGTTCCGTATACGCCAGC
>CAZVSL010001021.1:0-1378 GCA_964629935.1 uncultured Calditrichaceae bacterium
GGTGTGGATGTTGTCTTCCATGAGGCTGCCGTTGCCTCCGTGGCGCAATCGGTGGAACAGCCGGTGGAGACCGACGCCATCAATGTCGGCGGCACCGTGACAGTATTGACGGCGGCACGCGATGCGGGAGTGAAAAGGGTGGTGTTTGCTTCCTCCGCTGCCGTTTACGGCGATGATCCCGAGTTACCAAAACGCGAGGACATGGCTGCAAAACCTGTGTCACCGTACGCCTTTCATAAGTTCGCCGGCGAAAGCTATCTCAAGCTGTTTCATCAACTGTACGGTCTGTCCGGGGTGGCGCTGCGTTACTTCAATGTATTCGGGCCGCGCCAGGATCCGTCGTCCGAGTACAGCGGCGTCATCTCCATCTTCCTCGACCGCTTCAAGCGCGATGTCGACTATACCATCTACGGCGATGGCAAACAGAGCCGCGATTTCATCTACGTGGAAGACGTGGCCCGCGCCAACCTGGCTGCGGCTGCCACGGATTTTGACCACGTGCCGGTGATCAATGTCGCCTGCAACCGCTCTAACAATTTGCTCGATCTGGTCAGCCATTTGCAGGAAATCTCCGGTTCCGGTCGTCAGCCGCAATTGGGCCCGGCGCGTGCGGGAGATATCAAGCATTCCCGGGCTGACAATGCACGGCTCAAGTCGCTTCTGGGTGTTGAGCCGAAGGTGTCGTTTCAGGATGGGTTGCGGCGGTTGTGGGAGGCGGAGACGTCGTAAACCGGAAATTCAGGATGGCCTGACAATAACCAGGAGTTCAGAATTTAGGCTCAAGCCCGGCCTGTTTGCACAATGCATTTGCCGTAATCCGGTCAAACACGCGGTGCCTCTTTACTGGGATAGTTTTTTCATTGTTAGTATAGATGGAATGTTTCCCGCCTTCACGTAGGAGATAGAATCCGTTCTGTTCCAAATACTTGCGATTTGCGAATCTGCATTCACTTTGACAACTTGCATCGGTCTGTCTCCTTCATTGCTCATTTGACTCGAGTAAATATACGTTAATCTTATCTCAGGTTCAAGCGTTAAGAGATTTTCCTTGATGACGCCTGGCGGTTTGTTTTTGCGTCTCAATTTATGTGAACCCCATAAGATAGTGGATTCCATAGTTTCATCTGAATTGTAGTTTTTTATCTCATGGGGTGAACCTTCTTTCGCCTTTTAACCTTAATAGCAAAATGATGCTCCCTCGATTTTTACCTTATTACGTTATTGCTCTCCGATGTCATAGTCAAATGAGGGAATAAGGTTTAGGGAGTGGTGTGGATATTT
Organism: uncultured Calditrichaceae bacterium; assembly: GCA_964629935.1. Lineage (GTDB taxonomy): Bacteria > Zhuqueibacterota > Zhuqueibacteria > Oceanimicrobiales > Oceanimicrobiaceae > CAZVSL01. The sequence continues at coordinate 1,282 of CAZVSL010001021.1, forward strand.
CATTCATGCTATTAAGGTGTGAAAGATTAAAATAAGGTTCTGTTTTTCAAGACCAGGAGCGATACTATGGAGTTGAAAATCCAGCTTCTAAAAGCCC
>CAZVSL010001022.1:0-1373 GCA_964629935.1 uncultured Calditrichaceae bacterium
CTCTTGATGCTGCCATCGGGATTGTCCAGCACCACCTCGATGTCGAATTGCCGGCTCATGGCATCCGCGGCCGGCGCCACTTTATTGATAACGCCTTCACGGCTATGGCCGTTGGCGCCGACTTTGGCAGCTTGCACAGTGACATATACCGGCATGCCAACGCTCAGCCCCTGCACGGCACTCTCCGGCGTCTTGGCGATGATCTTGACTTTGCCGGCGTTCTCGATCTCCAGAAGCGGCTGGCCGGGATTGGCCAGGTCCCCCGGCTCCAGAAACTTGCGCGCTACCACACCCGCAAACGGCGCTGTGATGACGGCGTATTTTAGCATCTCCTCCACCTCGACCAGCATCTTCTCGGCCGCAATTTTGCGCGCCTCGGCGCTGGCAAAGGCGGAGCGCATGTCTTCAAGCTCCTTCTGGGTCGCGGCGTTGTTTTTGTGCAGCGCCTCGATCCGTTCCAGATTTCGTTTGGCATTTTGGAAATGAATGGTTGCCTCGGCGATGGCTGCCTCGGCTTGCGCGCGCTTGGCCTGCAAATCCTCACTGCGCAAGGCCACCAGGGTCGCGCCCTTGCTGAAAGACTCGCCCTCCTGGAAATAGATGCGCTCGACCCAGCCCATGATCTTGGTGGACAACTGCACCTGATCGATGGGCTGCACGGTGCCGGCATAAGCAGTCTGCTGCTCCAGCGGTTTCACCTGCGCCTGATAAACCTTCACAGCCACTGGCTCCTGTAAGTCCGGCTCAGGCAGCTCCTCACTGCCACACGCGGACATGAGCACAAGTCCGGCCAGGGCAAGCATGGGAATGTTCGTTCTGTGTGTCATCTTTGCTCCTTAAGTGACATTGTCAATCTCGTTACATGGATTGGATGCAGGAGGGTGGGAAAGGATGCAAGATTTTAGAGGCTTTGGGGAGAGTCGAGGCGAAGGAGAACATAGCAGCCCGCGTTGACCCACCCCGATTAGGGGACTGCGTCCCCAATCGCCCCTCCGAGGAGGGGATTCGCCCAACTCCCATCCACCGGACTGATCGTTACCCACAAATCTTGCTGCACACGAGCATATGTGAGAATTGTCTGAGACAGCCCCGAATGGGGCGCCATGAAATAGCGAAGGGCAACGCCCTGGAAAAACGGTTATCACCCAACGTTTCAAGCCCCGAAAGGGGCGTAATAGAACGATGCTTTCTATCAAGAAGCATGTTAATCGCCCTTCAGGGCCTTTGCCAGAGATTTCCTGCCGCCTATAAGCGGCAGATCGAGTTGATTGTGGCGGAGAGGGCAGGCGGTCATGGGCATTAGGTAGCAGCCCGCGTTGACCCACCCCGATTAGGGGACTGCGTCCCCAATCGCCCCTCCGAGGAGGGGATTC
>CAZVSL010001023.1:0-1373 GCA_964629935.1 uncultured Calditrichaceae bacterium
CATCTGCTTGCTGGTGGAAGGTATGCGCCTGGAAAAGCGCGCCAAATTCAAGAAGCGTGCGCTTGTAGCGTTGGGAGTGGCTGTTGCCTCCGGGGCGGCTGCCTTCTACTTTCGTAACAAGGCGGACAACAGCTTTGACAGATATCTGGAAACAGGCGATCCCCAAATATTCAATAGACACTTTGATGATGCAGAAAAATTCGACAAATTCGCGGCTGTTTCATTTGGGACGTTTCAAATCAGTTTCATTGTCTCTTTCTACTATTTCTTAAGGCAGGCGAATCTGTAAGCAGTCGCAGCCTGCCACACCCCTTGTGTTCTCATTTCTCATTTCTTACACAAGAGTGCAAGAAAAGGAGGAATAATTCGACCCGGGAGACTTTGCCACGCCGGGAATTTGTATTTCGGAATTTTTGATTTGTCCGATTGTACTTCAACCGCTTACGACGGCAGCCGTGGTTATTAAGAAGTGTTCATTTGGGAACCTAAAGTAACTGACGGCTGTTGGCTAATAAATAATCTCACTTGTTTTCCAGAATGGACTGTTTATTATGATGTTCAGCATAATTAGAAGCATTTTGTTGTTGTGTCTTGTCAGCGCTGTTATTGACGCCCGGGTATTTGCGGCTGACTCACCGCCGGAATGGCTGCAGGGCAAGGTCTGGTACCGCATCTTGCCGGAGCGTTTTCGCAATATCAACCCCCAGAATGACCCAATAAAAACCAGAGTCGTTAGCAAAGAGCTTGATGACTGGCAGGTTCATCCGTGGGCGTCGGATTGGTACAAGCTCCAGATATGGGAACAGGTCCGCAATGCTCCGTTTCGTGAGGTCGTGTTAGATCGCCGCTATGGCGGGGACCTGATCGGTGTTATCGAGAAGCTTCCCTATCTTAAAGATCTGGGCGTCGATATTGTTTATCTTACGCCTGTATTCGAATCGCCATCCGTAGAAAAATATGACGCATCTACGCTCCATCACGTCGATAACAACTTCGGTTTTGCTCGCGAGGCAGACTGGAAAATCAACCGGACGGAGATGGAAAATCCCGCTTCCTGGACCCTGAGCAAAGCGGATGAGGTTTTCATCGAGCTCATCAATCAGGCACATGAGCTTGACATGAAAGTTGTTATCGAGGCCTCTTTCAGCTATTGTGGCGCGGAGTTCTGGGCCTTCCGCGATCTCAAGGAAAACCAGGAAGATTCCAAATATGTAGAATGGTTTGATTATCCACCTAAGACAAAGGATCTAATACAATTTCATGAAAATGCATTCCAATACTTTAAGGGTATGCCGGAAGAAATTGTCTATGATCAGGACCGATTAATAGTAGTTAATGAAAACTTTGGTGACATTATCTATACTGCTGAATTT
>CAZVSL010001024.1:0-1356 GCA_964629935.1 uncultured Calditrichaceae bacterium
GGTTCTTCTCCCAACTCTGGGTTGAACCACAATATGTAGTGGTTAGAATGTTGGACTTTTGCCTTGTAAGTAACCGCATTTTCTTAGGATTTTGAGTTTGAAGTATTCCTGGTCGCGGTAGCCATAGGCCATACGTTTGAGCACCTTTATTTTGTTGTTGAGACCCTCGGCGACAGAGTTAGTGTATCGATAGCGAAAGAAGGCGGTGACGCCATAGAGATAGCTTCTTAACATGTTGTAAAAAGGTCTGAAGAAAACATTGATTGCTTTGGGAATTTGTTTAAACCAGTTGTGAATAAATTCTTCACCCTCTTTTTCAGTTTCGCAGAGATAGAAGTGTTCAAATTGTTCTTTGATAAGATAGGCTTCATAGAGTGGAGAATTAATCCTCTTAAGCTCTTCGAGCGCGAGTTTGTCTTTTATGGTATGATTTTGCTTATTTTTCAACAATACCCAGCGCTTTCGTTTCAGGGCTTTTCGTTCCTGTTTTGATAGCCCCTGTTCTTTGGCTATCGTGCGTCTCAATTGATCGAGGCAGCCATTAAGGTGTTTCTTGATATGGAAGCGGTCGAAGATGATAACGGCATGAGGAATGGACTTGGCGACGCTTTTAATGTAGGGGTCCCACATATCCATACAAACAGCTCGGATGCTTTGACGCTTTTGTTCAGAAAGTTGGGAGAAAAACTCCGTCAGGCTTTCTTCTGACCTGCCTGCATTGACATAAAGCACACCCTCAGCGGTGCTCAGATCATAAATGATGGTGAAATACTTATGATGTTTTTCAAAAGAGATTTCATCCACACCGATAACACTTAACGGAGGTAAGCCGTGCTCTAGCTTCAGCCTCTTAAGGGTCTTTTTATCAATGGTGTGAGCTCTTTTCCAATTCACTTGCATCAATTCAGAGGCATCCATGATCGTCATCCGGTCACAAAGCCTGAACAAAAATTCGTCAAAGCGCGTGGTCTGGCGCTGGTTCTGGTCGACAAATTCGATGGCCTCGTAACCCCGAAACGAACACGGACAATTAATACGACCTTTACGAAGGAGTAAATAACACCTCTTGCCAAAGACGGGCAAATCACGAATCTTCTGTTCGGTGATTTCAGTGACTTTGGCAAACTTGCGGTCACACCTCGGGCAGCGGTGTTGGCCGTAACCAATACTAACGGCAATCAGAATCTCATCCTCTGTTTGCCGAAAATCGTTAACTCTAATACGTGGTAGGTCCAGCAACTGCTCTAACAATTTGTAATCCATTACTGTCCTTTCATTTGAGGAATTTTGAGGGCAACATAACAAGCTAACCCACCACTACATATTGTGGTTCAACCCAGAGTTGGGAGAAGAACC
>CAZVSL010001025.1:0-1352 GCA_964629935.1 uncultured Calditrichaceae bacterium
CGTAGCGCCTGAGGTAAAGATTGAGATCGATGAGTTTGCCGAGCAGGGCAACCTTATCGGGTGATGCCTGTAACTGAGTTTCATAGATAGCGATGGCTTCATCAGTCTGGCCATGCCACTGATAGGCTTCCGCCAGCTTGGTTTGGTAATCGGGGTTCTCAGGTCGCAGCCGGGTCAATCGTTCCAGCGTTGCGACTGTATTTGCACGATCGCCCAGTTGGGAATAGACATCAGCGACCTGGTTAAGCAGATGCGGCCGGGTGATTTTTTCTATGCCGATTTCGTCTATCTGCGCCACCGCCTGTCTCAAATCACCTTTGCTGATGTAGAGCTGGCAGAGATGCAGCCGGATATCGTCGCGGGTTGGATCACGGCGCAGCGCTGCCAGATCGGCTGCGATGGCTGCATCGATCTTGCCCGACTTGCCCAGCAAGTCAGCCAGCCTGAGCTCAGATGGAAAAATGAGCACACATGTTGCCAGCACCGCAACGACGAAGAAGATTGGCCACCAGATTCTTATCTGCATGTGTTAGTGTGTTATGTGTTAGTGTGTTTGCATCATTGTATTTTTTAGCAAAGTCTCTTGAAAATTCGAATATCGAAATCCTAATTCCGAAACAAATCCGAAATTCAAATATCTAATGGCGGTCATCCTTAGACGTCAGGTGAATCGCTGTTTTGGATTTAACGTCTCATGTCTTGGTCATCCTTGCTCGTCAAAGCATAAAAATAGATTTTATCCAGTTCGCGCGTGCTCACGTAAGGCACGAAACCTGCAGACCTCGCACGCAGAATGAGCGTCTCGACTTCTGACTCGAGCGCTGCATCAAAATAATCCAGCGAAAAGACCGTGATACCGTGCCTTTTATGCATACGCTTGAGCAGCTCCAGCTCAGCCTGCATTTCAGCGGGCGTGCGAAAGCGCAGACCGGTCTCTGCCGTGGTGGTAAAAATAGATTCCGCCACAACGCCGTCGATGGCGGCGACAACCTGCTCAAGCACCGCATAGCCCCGGTTCATCACGATGACAACGCCGGGAAAGCGCACTCTGATGGCCCGAATCAGCTCGACCACTGCGGCCATCATCCCCGCGCGCTTGACCTGCGGATGATATTTCTCGAGATATTCGGCTGTATCCACGGTGTCGAGAAATAATCCATCAAAGCCCTGGTTTAATATTTTCGGCACAATGTGGTCAAGTAATAAGTTTTGCCATTCCCGGCTGCGCACATCGATGAGATAGCCGCCCCATTCCGGATTGCGCCCGACAACCCAATTGCGCTCAGCTATCTCAGGCCAGAACCAGCGATAGTCGCCCGCCTCGCACAAGCTGACGTATCCGAGCTTCAGCG
>CAZVSL010001026.1:0-1349 GCA_964629935.1 uncultured Calditrichaceae bacterium
TGGGGTCCGCGGGAAACTCTGGCCAACCATGGCCTCTGCCCTGTTTGCGGCAAGAAGGTGACGGTGGGCGTCATGCATCGGGTCGAAACGCTGGCAGACCGTGAGCCGGACGTATCAGACGCCGGGCGCCACCCATTTCACAGCCTCGTGCCGCTGCCGGAAGTGCTTGCAGAAATTCACAATGTTGGTCCGAATTCCAAGCGCGTGCAGGAAGGCTATGAATTTCTGCTTTCAAGGCTGGGCTCAGAGCTGCACATACTGCAGGAAGCGCCGCTGGAAGATATTGAGCGGCTGGCCGGCCCCATGGTAGCGGAAGGCATTCGCCGGATGCGCACAGGCGAGCTTGACATCGCGGCCGGTTATGACGGTGAATACGGTACCATTCGCATTTTCAATGACAATGAACGCCAGTCTTTCTCCGCACAACTTGGCTTCTTCGTCGACAAAGTCAAGGCGGCCTCAGGTAGCCCCGAAAACGTGCGCGTAAATGAAGCGCCAGCGCCATACAAAAAAAAAGTGCAACGAAACGCAGGCAGCGACGCCGCAACCGCATCTGAAAAAACGCAACATTCGGTCGGAAACAGGCAGAGAACAGAGCAACCTGCATTGGCCGAGCTAAATCACGAGCAGCAGATGGCCGCCGCTTGCACAGATGGTGCGCTCATGATCGTGGCCGGCCCGGGAACCGGCAAGACCAAAACGTTGACATTTCGAATTGCACATCTCATCCGTGAACGCAGAGTTGCGCCCGAGCAAATTCTGGCAATCACCTTCACGAACAAAGCCGCACACGAGATATGCGAGCGTTTACATCATCTGCTCGACGGTTCTCAAACAGAATCTATGACAGTCTGCACCTTTCATGCGTTCTGCCTGCACCTGCTGGAAGAAAAGGGTGACAGAATGGGTATTCCGCCAGATTTCACCATCTGCAGCGAGCGGCAAAGGGCGAACATTTTGAGAAGGGTGCAGCCGCATCTTTCTGCGCGGGACATCAATACGGCGCTCGAGGCCATCTCCTGGTGCAAAAATCAACTGCTGCCGCCGGACGCCTGCACCCGTCAGCGTAAATTGCCGGAATCACTCCGGTTTGCCCAGCTTTTTGAAGGCTATCAGGCGCGCCTTAAGGAAAACGGCTGCCTGGATTTGGACGATTTGCTTGCCAGAACCGTTGATCTGTTGCAAGCTGAGCCGGAAATCTTAGCGGAATGCCAGGCTCGTTATCAGTGGCTTCTTGTGGATGAGTATCAGGATCTCAATCCTGCTCAGTACAAGCTGTTGCGGCAGTTGAGCGCGCGCTGTAAGAGCCTGTGTGTCGTCGGAGATCCTGACCAGGCAATTTATGGCTT
>CAZVSL010001027.1:0-1348 GCA_964629935.1 uncultured Calditrichaceae bacterium
ACCAATTTCTCAATGGTTATCTATCGAGACGTTTAGGTTCGTGCGTCACCATGCCTATGCTGCATCTGGTATTGGCCGATAGATTGGGTTGGCCGATTCAAGCCGTCAGAAGTCCGAAACACTTCTTTGCGCGCTACATGGACGAAAGTCTCAGCGACAAAAACATCGAAGCAACTTGTGGCGGCGCATTCATTTCCGACCAAAGGTATATTACGGATGTTGAGATTCCAGAGAAACCCATTCGAAATGGCGACTATCTGAGAACACTGTCGAAGAAAGAATATCTTGCCACGCTTATGCTCAGTAACGCCCGACACTTTCATGAACGGGAATCCAATCTTGAAAAAGCGATGTACTATTTGCATCTGGCAGTCTCGATTGACTCGACTTTATCATCGGGCTTCTGGAATCTTGGAATCACTTACGGATTATTCGCGCAAGAATTGGAGAAGCGGATGCTTTCGGAAATGAATGTGGCATATATGATTCATAAGGCAGAGGTCGCAGCAATGGAACAGCGCAGGTTCAATGAAAGTTTGTCTAAGCCTCACAATTATGGGGTAAAATTACCGGAACCGCCAAAACCGAGTTTGATGCCATCCGGTTGGAAGCCTCCATCGACTTTTCCGGTACAACCACAAGTTCAACCTCCGCAGCGAACGCCAACCCCGCAAGAGAAACAATTACTGGCCATCAAACAGGGTGAACTGCGAAATGAGATTGAATCGATTAGAAGCAAGTTTATTCCGCAGATTCAGGAAGCACTGGCGCGTTCGGAGTGGTGCGGGCAGCATGCCGAAGATTTGGGCATTGTGCATAAATTCCCGGAAGAGTTTTTCTTGAAACAGGCCAAAAGCATTGAAGAATTCAAAAAGACAGGCAATTACTAACATAATTCATTTACATTAATTTTTTTTATCTGAAAGGAGGCGGTCATGCGAAAAGTGACGCTGGTTTTCTGTTTGTTTTCTGTACTGATGTTTTCATTTAGTTCTGTGTATGCCGGCAGGTATTATCAGCCGGAGGTGGCACGGTGGGCAACACCGGATCCTGCGTTGCAGAAGATGCATCCCAATGAACTGGTCAAGCTGCAGAATGGTCAACTTCTGAGTACTTCGCCTTACGTTTACACTTATGACAACCCGCTGAAATATGTCGACCCGGATGGTGAGTTGCCGCAATGGGTTGTTGGTGCGGTTGTCGGCGGCGGACTCGACCTTGCGTTACAGCTTACTGTTGAAGGCAAGTCTTTTTCCGAAGTGAGCTGGGCGAGAGTTGGCGGCTCTGCTGTCTTGGGTGGAGTCGGTGGCGGATTGTTGAGCAAGGGCGGCAAGCTTGTCAGTTATTT
>CAZVSL010001028.1:0-1335 GCA_964629935.1 uncultured Calditrichaceae bacterium
AACAACTTCACCAACCGAACCGCCGTGGTACGTGATCCGTATGCCCGGTGGTGTGAGTGGTGTGGGAGGAGCGGGGTCGTGAGGCCCCGCCCTATCCCGATTAGGGTTGTGACGGCGGGAAGGATTTTCAATGGGATACTATGAAACAAAGATGTACTTACCACCAGATCCCAATAAGAACAGATATGAAGACCTCATTGAATATGCCCTTAGAATTGATGGATATGAGTATGCTAGAAATGTATGGTGCACAGACGACTATGTCGAAAAGTTGTATTCCTTCAAACATGACGAGAACTGGATTGGCTCATTTGAAGATTTGAGTTGTTGTCTATTCCTGTTACAGCGTCAAATTCGATGGATTGAACAAGATGGTAGCGCAACTGATCTGCGTCGTGATTTTCTTTCTATTCATCGTACAATTTGCGAACTATGGAACAACAAAATGCAATCAGGAAACGATGCCGACCTATCCCGGCCTTCATTGAATAAAATTAAGAGAGTGGTTGAGTATCATAAGGATTATTCGCGGTACTTCTTAGGAGAAAAACTGCAGAAGAAAGATACTTATCTTAAGGACTCAAAGGAAGCTTTATTCTTTATTTTTTCCCTTTGTTTTTACCAGGGACGTCGTGACGAAGTCTCAAAAGTATTTGAAAAACGTGCCAGGTTAGCTTTCGAAAGCTACCTTTCCAAAAACCCTAATGTGTTTTCGAAAACAGCGGAACGACTCTACGATAAAGCAACCCTGAAAACTAAATACTCAGAACTTGAAGAAGTTTTGCAAAGTCACAACGTCAATAAAGAAGGCGATAGATTAATGGTGCTGAGTCTCCTGAACTATTCTCAAGCAGTTGCGAACGGCAATATTGTAAAGCATATTGTTCAAAAAGTACGGTTGGGAAAAGTAAAGCAGACTTATGAAGAGATCGATCAAATTTGGTCAATTGGTCCTAAAATCACTGCGCTCATACTTAGAGATGTCGTGTACATTTATAACATAGAAAATAATCTTGAGAAAGAAGACTATAATTATCTCCAGCCAGCAGACACATGGGTACATCAAATTGCTTCTAAACTGTCCATGACGAAACCGTCAAAAAAAAGAATTTACAATAATGAGAACATAGACATTACCCAAAAGTGTTTGGATCTAGAACTAAACCCTATCCACTTCAATCAAGGAGCATGGTATTTAGGTGCAAATTCTTTAAAGATATTGCTTGACAAATTAGACAACGTATGACCTGTCAAGTAAGAAATCCTAACTCTGGCTTCAGTGGACAGCAGTGCTCCGGTTCTCTGGGTTAGTTTTGAGCATTTTCGCAGGCTATT
>CAZVSL010001029.1:0-1332 GCA_964629935.1 uncultured Calditrichaceae bacterium
CGGCCGCATCGACCTGGACCTGGCTTTTATGCGTAAACCGTTTCTGGCGTTTCGCGGATATTGGTTTGTGGCGCAGCTTTATGAGCATCTGGACAAGACCGAAGAATTCGGGGTTAATGTCCGCAACAATATCAAATTGGGATTATCAGTCACGCCTGAGGAGTTGGGCGAGGCAGAGTCGGCGCGCGCCCGGTTGTGGCATATCTTTCGGGATTTCTTTGCGACTTACGATCTTCTGCTTACCCCCTGCATGGCGGTTCCGCCTTTCCCGGTTGAGCAGAATTATCCGGAAACCATCGCCGGCAGGAAGATGGAAACCTATATCGATTGGATAGCGCCGACCTTCGTGCTGAGCATGACCAGCCTGCCGGTAGCATCGGCGCCCGCGGGTTTGGATGCAAGCGGCTTGCCGGTCGGCATGCAGATCGTCGGGCCCCAACTTGGCGAGGAAACGGTGCTGGCGTTTGCACGTGCGTTTCAGGAAGCCAACAGCGTCGGCTTGCCTGATTTCGAAGGGTAGTGCAAGCCGTTTACCGTTGTTTTGGGAACGTAACAGAATTCCTTAATCTGAAATGCTTTCGGTTCTCATCGATGCTTGCAACTGGCGATACAATTGGGCACTATCGCATCCTGGCTAAGCTGGGTGAAGGGGGCATGGGTATCGTTTTTCGAGCTCATGACACGCGTCTGCTGCGTGAAGTTGCTATCAAATGTCTTTCTCCCCATCTTGTCATCAATGAAAAAAGCAGGCAGCGCTTCATGCACGAAGCCCGCACCGCCTCAGCACTGAATCACTCCAACATTTGTACAATCTATGATATAGGGCAAGTCGACGCTGCTTATTATATTGTCATGGAATCTCTGCAGGGAGAAACGCTGCGCAAAATCTTGCAACAACGCGGTTTCATGTCTGAAAAAGAGGTCATCAATATCTGCCGGCAAATATGCCAGGCGCTTGCCGCTGCACATGCAAGAGGCATCGTGCACCGCGATATCAAACCTGACAACATTATGCTGCTTGCCGATGGCCAGGTTAAGATTATGGACTTTGGCCTGGCCAAGTTAACAGGCCGTCCCAGGAAAATCGCAAATGCAGGGTGGCAGCACGGCAAGCGTGATTCTCATGCCGACACGTTCAAAACTTCACAGAGCACCCTCGAGGGAACCGCACTTTACATGGCTCCGGAACAGATCGATAAATGTGCGGTTGACGCGCGTACTGACATTTATGCGATGGGCGCAATGATGTACGAGCTCGTCACCGGGCGTCCACCTTTCCAGGCAGATGACGAGCTCGAGCTTATGACTACTATTCTGCATGAACGGGCAGAG
>CAZVSL010001030.1:0-1330 GCA_964629935.1 uncultured Calditrichaceae bacterium
CTATGGACGGAGCGATTGCGATACTTTGGCACGCCGTACTGAACGTCCGGTTGAAACAGGCCTGTTGGAGCGGATATTAGAGCGAGAGAATTTGCTTCGCGCGCTTCGACAGGTCGAACGTAATGGTGGGAGTGCTGGTGTGGATGGCATGTCGGTCAAAGAATTGCGCCCTCACTTACGGGAGTATTGGCCGGAGATACGTGTTGCCATATTGAACGGCAACTACCGTCCACAGCCGGTAAAACGTGTTGTGATACCGAAGCCCGGCGGCGGGCAGCGGAACCTTGGGGTACCGACGGTGCTGGATAGATTCATTCAGCAGGCGATGCTCCAAGTATTACAGGAGATATGGGAGCCGAAGTTCTCGGACAACAGTTACGGTTTCCGTCCTGGCCGCAGTGCTCACCAGGCGGTTAGTCAGGCGCAACGTTACATTCGCCGGGGCTACCGCTGGGTCGTGGACATTGACTTGGAGAAGTTCTTCGACCGGGTCAACCACGATTTGCTGATGTGCAAGCTTCGGACCGAGATATCCGACCGGCGGGTATTGAGATTGATTAATCTCTACCTACGCAGTGGGGTATTGATTTGCGACTCGCTGCACGAGACGCCGGAAGGCACGCCCCAAGGTGGTCCGCTGAGTCCGTTGTTAGCCAATGTGCTTTTGGACTCGCTTGACCGTGAGTTGGAGAAGCGCGGTCATCGTTTTGTGCGTTACGCAGATGACGCTAACATTTATGTACGCAGTCGTCGTTCAGCGTATCGTGTGTTAAAGAGCCTGTCGCGGTTCTTGTCCATGAGACTGAAGTTAAGAGTGAATGTGGAGAAGAGCGCGGTGGGCCGTCCGTGGGAGCGTCAGTTTCTTGGGTTTACTTTCAGCACTCGTTTAAAGCGATGTTTGAGCGAGAAATCGCTGAAGCGTTTTAAGTCGCGAGTACGTGAGTTGACCCGGCGGACACGCGGTCGCACCCTGAAGACTATCATCAAAGAGCTTCGGCTCTATCTGTTGGGGTGGTCAGCGTATTACGGTTTTGTCGAGCTGCGTTCTGTGTTCAAGGAGCTGGATTCATGGCTACGCCGGAAACTTCGGTGCTATCTTTGGAAACAGTGGGGACGTCGTGGCTACCGCGAGTTGCGCAAACGCGGTATCAGTAGTGTGCTGGCCTGGAATACGGCGAAGTCAGCTCACGGGCCGTGGCGCCTGAGCCGCAGTCCAGCGCTTTCGATTGCGCTACCAGGACAGTTCTTCGACACACTTGGACTACCGAGACTTTACGATAAACAACTTCACCAACCGAACCGCCGTGGTACGTGATCCGTATGCCCGGTG
>CAZVSL010001031.1:0-1326 GCA_964629935.1 uncultured Calditrichaceae bacterium
CAGGAGAGAAATCGCAGGTGCAGCCTTCTTCTGCCGGTTGTGTCCTGATTTGCTAAATGCCAATTCTGTGCCAGGAAAGGTGTGTGATGCTAAGCGGTTAAGTTACATTAAGTTGTGTGATTTGCTGGTCAGCAGCTTATGGTGAGATGTTTCTCAGGTATGGGAAAAACGGGCGTCGTATTCTCTTATCTACAAATGCTGTGTTTGAGGTAGAGACTCACATCCACTCAATCTGTACAATGTCCTGCACGGATTTGAATTCCGGATCTCCGGTGAGTATCGCAGCGTTGTGCTGCAGGGCCGTTGCCACCGCGAAGCAGTCGGCTAGTGACATGGGATGCTTTGCTTTGATCTCTGCAGTCTGCCAGATTATTTCATCTGTAGGATGAATGATTGAGATGGGCAAGAGATAGAATGTCTCCAGGAATTTTCTGGCCTGCTCTAAGCCGACCACCCGGATAGTTTTGTAATGAACCTCACATAGATTTATTTGGCTCATGATCAGTGATTCAGAACCCTGTTCCGCCGTCTGTAGAAGTCTCTTGATGGTCTGCCAGCCCTTTTCCTTTTGAGTCCATCTGAGGACTGCAAACGAGTCGAGCAGCTTAGGCTTCCTCGCTGCCAAGATCCCTTTTCCTTTCAGCTATCAGCTCATCAGCCAGAGAACCTTGATAGTTCGCGAAAATACCAGTTAGCGATTCGATTGGATCATCCGGCAACGGCTCTATGACCATTTTCGTGTTGTCGTCTGACACTGTAATCCGCACTTTGCTCCTGGCAGTAATCCCCAACATCTTTCTTATCTTCGCAGGAATGACTATCTGGCCTTTGGTGGAAATCGTTGCTATCGCCATGCTTTTTGTTTTTTGGTTTATATGTCAAATAATGTAAGTTGGCTTGGATTTAATATAACAAATTAATATTTGTAGGTCAATTGAAAATAATCGATACTGCAGAAGCATGTTCGTGCGCTGCCGGGTCAGGTATGAAGACCGCCACCGTAGTTCCTGCAGGAAGCTGCTTGTTTTTTGTTCCTCATTGATCTATCTTGAAATAGTACAAAAGAAACAGCAGATACACTGACGGCGTTTCGCACCCGGCGCTTCTTAGAAGTCCTGATATTTCGCCCCTGCGGGGCTTAAGAACGGGTGTGGTGAGCTATCTACTATAAATATTTCACCGCTACGCGGTTTTATGCCAGATGTAGCACAAACAGCCCTGTTAGGGGCGAGATATTTATAGCAAAAAGCATGTCCCATCCGAACGACCTCGAGCCGTCGGCTCGACATATTTATTGTTGACGCAAAAAAGTGTCAGGTAGTATTA
>CAZVSL010001032.1:0-1323 GCA_964629935.1 uncultured Calditrichaceae bacterium
AATCGTTTTGCCTTCTAATTTGTACCTGAATAGAAATAGTTACTGCCAAAAAATGCTAAGACTTTACGCCCAAGACATTAATCTTGAGGCAAGTCCCGTCAGCTAATCGGCTCTGCGGAAGTGCGCAGCTTGAATCGAACTGGCACCGTTACCCACACCTTGATGGCCTGGTCGCGCTGCTTTGCCGGTTTCCACTTGGTCATCATGACTGCGTTGGCCGCGGCTTCTTCGAAGCCTAAATCCACGGATGCGTCCTGCATGATTTGTGTTTTAAGCGCTCTGCCATCTGCACTGATGAGCACACCCACCACCACGTAGGCCTCCATTCCGGACTTGCGTGCAATTTCCGGATATTTGAGGTTTTTCAGAATTGCAGCATAGCCGCCAATCGGCGCCGGCGGTTCATCATAAGGAATGAAAGTGTAACCGGCGTCATCTGCATCATCCTGTGGCGGCGGCGGAGGCAGTTGGCTCAGGTCAAGATTGAGGTCCGTTGTTTCGATGGTAAGATCTTCAGGAATGAGTTCACTCTCCGATGGCACCGGCACAGACGGCATTGGCGGCGGTGGCGGCATGTCGCGCATCTGCTCTGTTTGCGGGATGTCTTCTACCTTGATTTCAACAGCAACATTCTTGTTCAGGTCCAGGTCGGCGCCCATATCGGGTATGAACCGAAAGGCTGCAAGATGTATAACCAGTGAACAAATAAGACAAATTTCCAACACTTTGCGGTATTGGAATTTCAAATCGTATTTGGAATTTTTGACGGGGTACATGCTTTCATCTCCGAGTTTTAATATTGCTTGTACTCAACACTCAGAAATAATTCAGCAAACTACATACCCAAAAATAGTAACGAAAACTTGGTGGTGTAACTGCCTTAGTAACATAGTCATACGTCAAAACGAACAAACGGTTGATCTGCTGGCGTTTTCTTATTTTTAAGAAAACAGGGCCGCAAGTTTCCTAATCTGTCAACAACGCAGACCTGCTACGGCGGTGGCGTTAAATCGAGCTGAAACAGCGGCAAACTACGGCCGGAAATGCTGCCAGACTTTTTCTCGCCGACCAGATGCGCGCCGGCAGCAATGTAGAATCGTTCCGCGTTCGGGTCGCCTTGAATGACCATCATCTCATAGCCAAGCAAGAGCGCCTGCTCTTTTGCGTGCGTCAAGAGAGATTTACCTAACCCCCTGCCAATGTAAGCAGGCGCCACAAACAAAAGCCAAGCTCAACCTGCGTTGATGATATATGCTCGAGGGCGTAGAAGCCCGCAATGCCCCGGTCTGTTTCGATGACAAAAACCGGGTGATTTTCAATGAA
>CAZVSL010001033.1:0-1310 GCA_964629935.1 uncultured Calditrichaceae bacterium
GTCACGTTATAGAATGGCACGTTTGGAATTTACCCACACAAGATGACATAGAGCCTTTTTTTTCGACTCTGCGGCAATACTGAAAGGTAAACAACAGCACCATCGGAATGACTGTTTGTAACCACAATTATTTGATTTCTATTCGCTCCCGGTTGTCAAATACAAATCCGCCAACGCCTCAGCCAGGGGCGCTATCCCCGGGCCGTCACGGTTGGTAAGAACGATGATCGTCAATTCCTCATCCAGGAAGTGGAACACGACATTTCGAAAACCGCGAGTGCTACCTGTGTGGTGAGCCAGGCGAAGGCCTTTGTATTCCCCGATACGCCAGCCAAAGCCGTAGTTTTCTTTATTCGGAATAAAGGCCTGCGCCAGCTTTTCATGGCCCAGCAACTTGCCTGAACGCAGGGCCTGATACCACTTCTGCAAATCATCAACGGAGGTATAAATTCCACCGTCTCCCAGCACAGCGCTGGTCGGGCTTTGATCGGACAGGGTTATGGTATCGTCCTTGACGCTGTAGCCGTAAGCCCGATGCGGCACTTCAGAAATGCCCTTCTGATAAGCGAGCGTATTTTCCATGCGCAGTGGCGCAAAAATATTTTCATGCAGAAAGCTGGCAAAAGTCATCCCGGAAACTTCTTCAATGATTCGCGCCAGGAGCGCATAGCCGGAATTGCTATATCGATACTCTGTGCCCGGCTCAAAGTAGGTGCTGTCGACATGCATCATCATGTTCAGGACGTCGTCATCTGATACCTGTACTGTCGCCGTGTCGGGCATCAAAGCTTCGTAGGCGATCAAACCGGAGGTGTGTTGCAGCAAATGCCGGACAGCAACGTCTGAGCCATACTCAGGAAATTCGGGCCAGATATCCGTTAACGTCGTGCTGTATTGCAGCTTGCCTCTATCCACCAGCAACATGATGCACATTGCCGTGAATTGCTTCGTGGCGGAAGCCAGCCGAAAATTCGTCCGGCTCGTTACCTGAGTCTTCTCCTCTAAATTTGCCATGCCGTAAGTTTTAGTCAACACCGGCAGGCCATCCCGGACGACCATCACGGCAGCGCCGGGGACATCGTTGCCCTGGTATTTTTGAAATAGCTGGTCAACCATAGTGTCCTGGTTTACGGAACAGGTGCTGGTTAAAATCAAAACAGTCAGACAAAGTGCAAGATGTTGCGGGCGACATATTGCTGACGTCCTCACGAATCCCATGCGATACCCCATACATTCTATCTAAGCGGCAGCTTTTGAGCTATCCTGGATTATTCATGCAACGGAAGGTTAATACGTTGGGTGTTCAGCCT
>CAZVSL010001034.1:0-1307 GCA_964629935.1 uncultured Calditrichaceae bacterium
CTGGCAACTCCTGCTCTGTCGCAGCAGAATCATCGCGCGCTACAGGCGCATCGTTGACCGCGGTAACGGTTAGCCAAACCAGCGCCGCATTGGAGTGCACACCGACATTATCAGCAACTTTGTAGGAAAAAGTGTCAGCGCCGAAGAAATCCGCCAGCGGTGTGTAGGTTATCTCACCGGTCAGAGAATCGATTTCGGCTGCGCCGTGGCCTGGCGTAGTGACAATCGCAACCGTTCGCGGATCGAGGGAGCCATCCGGATCGAAATCGTTGCTCAGAACTGCGACGAGAAGGGGCGTGTCTTCCGCAGTCGCTACCGTGTCGTCGATCGCCACGGGCGCATCCGTGTCTTGCAAAACTTCGATGTAAACATAAGCTTGATTCGATGCCAGCCCCTCATCATCTGCTATCTTGTATAAAAAGCTATCCACACCCACGAAGTTGAAAGCGGGCGTATAGACAAATCTCGAACTTTCATCGAGAACAACAAGGCCATGTGCCGGCTGCTTGACCACGCTCAAACTGGTTGCATCCAGGTTGCCATCAATATCTGCATCATTTGATGTGACGTCTATCAGAAGCGGTGTATCCTCGCTGGTGATGGCGGTGTCCGGTACTGCCACGGGCGCATCGTTGACTGGCTGAATCGTGACTGTCACCAGCGTTGGCTCTGAGACCAGGCCGGCATCATCTGCTACCGTGTAGGTGAGCGTATCCTCGCCAAAATAGTTCATATCAGGAACATACGTCAGATCACCATTGGCCGCATTGATCTCGACAAGACCGTGGACCGGCGCGAGCGTGATCGCAACGCTGGCTGAATCCAGATCGCCGTCGCTGTCGTGGTCGTTGGCAAGCACTGGAATGACAAGCGCCTCGTCTTCATTACCGGACGCGGCGTCATGATTCGTCACCGGCTTTTCATTGACCTGGCTGACAGACACCGTCACGGTCGCAGGCAGAGCGGGTGCGCCGTCGTCGTCAGAGATGGTGTAGTCAAAAGAGTCCACGCCGGAAAATTCAGGCCCAGGTGTGTACGTAATGATTCCAGTGGTTACATCCGCCTGGGCTGAGCCATGCGCCGGTTGGCTCACAATGGTCAGGCTTGTGATATCGAGCGAGCCGTCGTCATCGTGATCGTTCGCTAACACTTCAATGATCACCGGCGTGTTTTTTGTGGTTATGGTGGAATCATTCCTTGCAATCGGCGGCTGATTCTCAGCGCTGGTTTGCGTGACGATGACCAGCTCTGGCGGCCTGGTACCCTCTTTGGTGCTGTATTCTGCCTTATCTCCTTAGCTATTTGTT
>CAZVSL010001035.1:0-1301 GCA_964629935.1 uncultured Calditrichaceae bacterium
GTATTTTATACACGGAAGATTTACAGCACGGTCAAATCATTGACAACCTGAAGATTCTCAATCCATTTCGATCTTAACTCAATAATAGTATATGGAAGGCCGCCTCAAAAGGGCTTCAGACGGGGAATATCGATGGCATTATGTAAAGGTCGCCCCCAGAAAAAGAGCCGACGGTGCTGCGGCCGGATGGGTCGGTACATGCACGGATATTGATGATCAGAAAAGGGCGCAAGAATCGCTTAAAGAAAGCGAGGCGAGGTTTCGCACCATGGCAGAAGGCCTTCCCCTTGCTGTTTGGGTCCACGATGCCGACGGCCACCAGCAATGCAGCAACCAGAACCGTCCGCTTGCCCAGCAACGGCGGTGTTTCGGTTGACGATTCGGACGTTGGCCCTCCGGCGCGCCGCAGGATAGTCCTGGCTTGCCCCGCACTTTCAAAGTGCGTGGCAACTTTGGGCTGCTTCGTCGAAATTCTGGAATTACTCAAAGAGTCGGTATTGATCCCCTTCAAATCCGCCGACAGCTCATCCACGCGCTGGTATCGGGTAGCCGGATCCTTCGCCAGCGCTTTGGCGACGATACCATCGAGGGCTATCGGCAGACCACTGCGTAGCGCCGTCAGGGGCTCCGGCTCTTCGTTGAGAATCGAGTAGATCACCGCCTGCTCGTAATCGCCCGGAAAGGGCAAATGTCCGGTGAGCATTTCGTACAACACCACTCCGAATGACCAGATATCCGCGCGATGATCCACGGTCTCGCCCCGTGCCTGCTCCGGCGACATGTACGCAGCCGTGCCGAGGGTGGAATGATCTTTCGTGAGCTGCGCCCCGCCTGTGATCTTCGCCAGGCCGAAATCCATGATTTTCACCTGGCCGGATTCTGTCACCATGATGTTGCTGGATTTGATGTCGCGGTG
Source organism: uncultured Calditrichaceae bacterium (assembly GCA_964629935.1). Taxonomy (GTDB): domain Bacteria; phylum Zhuqueibacterota; class Zhuqueibacteria; order Oceanimicrobiales; family Oceanimicrobiaceae; genus CAZVSL01. The sequence goes on from CAZVSL010001035.1 coordinate 917, forward strand.
GGTGATGCCTTTGGCGTGCGCGGCTTGCAGGCCGGAGGCGATTTGCGTGGCGATGTCCATAACCTTGCGAAGGTTTGAAACCTTCGCAAGGTTCTTCAGCTCCTGGCCTTCGATGTACTCCATGACGATGAACATCTCTTCATCGATTTCTTCGATGGCGTGAATCGTGGCGATGTTAGGGTGGTTCAGCGCCGCAGCCGCCTGCGCTTCGATTTTGAAGCGCTCGCGTTCATCGTCGCTGGCGGCAATCTGGCGCGGCAGGAATTTGATGGCGACCTCGCGCTTGAGTTTGGCGTCCTCGGCTTTGTAGACCACGCCCATGCCGCCACGGCCGAGCTCTTGCAAAATCTTGTAGTGAAGTATCTGCTTGCCAATCATAAGCCGC
>CAZVSL010001036.1:0-1298 GCA_964629935.1 uncultured Calditrichaceae bacterium
GACCTGGGGAATTCTAGACCGGCCAAACTGGGGAGTTTGGAAGCGGCAATGACAGCAGTTCTTGATGATGGCCTGGATCTTCAACATGAAGACATTGTAAACAAGCTTTTTCGTGACGGTGGCGGAGCTGTTATCGGTAGCGATGAGACAGATCAAGGCGATAATTCGCCGCAACCAAACGCATGGGACCCACATGGTACGGCATGTGCTGGACTTATCGCTGCTGAGACAAACAATGGAAAAGGAGTGGCGGGAGTCTGCTGGAACTGTAGACTCATGCCTGTACAGCTTTTTTATAATCTCGAAGATTTGTTACTTTGGCCGACATCATCGTTTGTATTTAGCGATCAATGGTCGGCAAGTGGGATCGATTTCGCGTGGCAAAATGGAGCGGATATCATCAGTATGAGTTGGAAAACTAACCCTAACATGTTGATTACTGACGCCATCCAACGCGCAGCCACCCAGGGACGAAGTGGAAAGGGATGTGTACTGGTCGCAGCTTCCGGCAACGATCAGACCAATTCTGTTTCCTACCCGGCAAACCTCGACGATCACGTCATTGCAGTCGGCGCGACAGACGAAAATGATCTAAGATGGTGGTACAGCAACTATGGAAGCTCTTTGGATGTCGTCGCTCCGAGCGGCAACACGGGTATCTTAGAAGAACTGTCATTTCCAGATCTTTGCCTGGAAGCGCCGCCACACCACAATGTAGCAATGCTGCTTGGCAGTATTTGGACAACGGAAGTCAGCGGTTCAGCAACAGGTTACAACCTGGACGTTTGTAGATATGCAGCAGATTCCCCTCGTGGAGACAGCCAAGGACATTACACAGCAAAATTCAGCGGCACATCCGCTGCTACCCCCCAGGTTGCAGGTCTCGCTGCGCTCATTCTCTCGATAAATCCCGATCTGACTCGCTCTCAAGTCCAGGATATCATTCAGGACTCGGCAGACGATGTACCTGCTATGGGAGGCGGTTACCACATCGAGTACGGCCACGGCCGCATCAACGCCTACGCCGCCCTCAAACACACCTTAGAAAACTACGGCGGCGCCCTCTCCGGCGAGGTTACCATCACGGAGACCTTGAAAATTCAACCCGGCAACACCCTCACGATCTTGCCCGGCACCACGGTCCGGTTTCGAGGTTCTACTACAAACTTGAATCTTCAGCAGGGCGCAAACCTGGTGGCCGTCGGTACAGCGAGCGAACCCATCCTTTTCACCTCCGCCGACCCCAACCCCGGCCCCAAATCCTGGCGCCACGTCTGGCTTTACGGCTCCAACAACCA
>CAZVSL010001037.1:0-1297 GCA_964629935.1 uncultured Calditrichaceae bacterium
TGGACAGTTTTACCTTCTGGAGCGCCGGGGTAAATGTGCGTATCCCGATTTTTCACAGCTTTAGTAATCTGGCCAGATTGCATGAGAGAAAAGCGGACCTGCGCGAATTGCAAGCGAACGAAACGGAAACCGAGCGTCTGCTCACTTTGGAGCTGATTCGCGCCCGGTCACGTGTGGAAACCACCCTGGAAAAATATCGTATCGCGGGCACGGCAGTTGAGCAGGCGCGCGAAAACTTGAGTGTGCTGGATAACACCTATGAAGCGGGACTGGCAGCAAATATAGATGTGTTGGATGCTCAGGTTGTCCTGACGCAAGCAGAAACCCAACTGATAAATGCACGCTATGACTACTGGATAGCGCGCGCCGAATTGGACCGAGCCATGGGGGAGTTGCAAGAATGATGCATTTTGGTATGGGCTATATAAAGCTTCTTTTCGTTTCTGCCATGCCAGTGGTTCTGGCCTTGTTGGCAGGGTTGTTTGCCTGCGGTGAAGAGCACCAGGCCGCCGAAGGCATGAACGGTACCGACACAGGCGAAACAAGCGCAGTGCCGGTCCAGGTTGAACAGGTTGAGAGTGGAGAGATCGCTGAGGTGGTGACCGCCACCGGCACTGTATCGGCTTTGCACGATGTGCTTATCTCTTCCGAAACCGCGGGCACTATCGCCGAGCTCCATGTCCAGGTGGGTGATGAAGTGAACAGAGGGGACCTGCTGGTTCAGGTCGATCCTGAGCTGAAGCAGCTTGCCATGGAGCAAGCCGAGGCAGCGTTACAACAGGCGCGCGCTGCCTATGAAAAGGCGGAAAAGGACTTCGAGCGCAACGAGAAGCTTTACGATAATAAGGACATATCCGCCCATGTTTTCGAAACTGCGCGCCTGCAACGGGATTCAGCGCATGCTGCATTGCTCACTGCCCGCGCCAATCTCAAGATAGCAGAACGGCAATTGCGCGACACCGGCATTCGCAGTCCGGCAAATGGCTTAGTTGCAGCTCGTATGGTAGATATCGGCAGCACCGTAGCTGCCGGCAGTCCGGTGGCCAAAGTAGTAGATATCAGCAAAGTTAAGATTAAGTTTGGCGTGCCTGAGCGTGATGTGGTCAAGCTTGAGAAAGGTCAGGCGGCAAATATAGGCGTCAGCGCATTGCCTGGCCAGACCCTCAACGGCGAGGTAACTGCCGTGGGGCCACAGGCGGACCTTGCCACACGCACGTTTCCGGTCGAGGTCCTGGTTGCAAATCCTGACCAGAAGTTGCGGGCCGGCATGATTGCGGACGTGACTGTTGTGACGCGG
>CAZVSL010001038.1:0-1295 GCA_964629935.1 uncultured Calditrichaceae bacterium
TGGGTGAAACAACCGAAGAGCGGCGCAGCGAAACCAGCGGCGAACGCGCCAGTCTAGCAGGCTTGACCGGCAGGCAGGTCGAGATTGCACGCCTGATGGCCACCGGCCTGACCAACAAGGAAATCGCCGGCAGGCTCTTCCTCAGTCCACGCACCGTTGATATGCACGTCAGCCACATCCTGGACCGTCTCGACTGCCGCAGCCGCGCAGAAGCAGTGCGCCGCGCTGCAGAGCTTGGCGTTCTGGAGTGATGCCCTCCACGCTATCCCCGGCGCTTTGACACATATCCGAGCCATTGAGCGGGCTCCTCTTCGCCATACCAGGCTATTTCACCAGTACCATTTTTTGCAGAACCGAGACGCCGCTGTCGGTGGTTATCTTGTAGAAGTACACACCCGTACCCACACGGCGCTCGCTGGCATCGACGCCATGCCACTCGAACAAATGTCTGCCGGGCTGCACCGGGCCATCATGCAGGGTCGCTACCTCCTGACTGAGAACGTTGAAAACCCTGATTGTCAGGCGCATGGGTTCAGGCACAGAAATCGGGATGGTGGTGGTGGGGTTGAAGGGATTGGGGTAGTTGCTGGCAACCACGAATTCCTGCGGAACGAGCTGTCGAAGTGCATCCTCAAGCTTTGACGCCGGGCCAAATACTAGTTTGAACTCATTCTGCCGGCGCGCAGGGTTAAGCGGAATCCGCTGCCCCGGCTGCAGCCGGTAAACCCGGCCGTTGGCGCGCGCCACCAGCGCCATCTCAACCTCGGATGGCAGAGCTTCGAAACCGCGAAATTCAATAGCTGCCGTCTCGCCGGTGGCTGCGGACGCCTCAAATTCCCACTCCTGTAACTCGGCAAAAGGCGGACGAAAATCGGAAGCGAATGAGGAGAAACGGGCATCCCACTCCGGTCGCGCAAAACGGATGCCATTGCGAGTATCGAGTGAGCGCGGCTGGCGGTAATCCAAATCATCCAATTGCAGGCGAGCATCGGCCGATACACCCAGGCGTATGCTCTCATGCCGGACGCCGGCGATGAGCAGAATTATGTCGCCGGACCAGACGTGTCTCTCTGTTGAAACCGGTTCAGAAGAACGTGTTAGCGCAAACGGCACGTTCAAAACAGAAAGCCCTTTGCTGTTAAAAAAGTAATAGCCTGTAAGGGGCTCGAAACTCGAAGTTCGCACAAAACTGCCCTCAAACGTCCAAATCGGTTCGGAGACATCATTCACGGTCTGGATTCGCTGCCAATCGATGGCGGAATCATAAGGATTGGTAATGAGATTGAACCCGGCGT
>CAZVSL010001039.1:0-1270 GCA_964629935.1 uncultured Calditrichaceae bacterium
GTGCAGGATTATCATATCGGCGGCATGATGTTTTATCGCGGCATGCCATACGAGGTCGTGCGCATACTGCAAAGATTACAGAATGAGGCGACCATCCCGATGATGATGATGGCCGACGCCGAATGGGGCGTGGCCATGCGCGTGCAGCACGGCACGCGCTTCCTGCAAAACATGGCGGTCGGCGCCACGCGCTCTGAAGACTACGCCTATACCATGGGTCAAATCACAGCAGAAGAAGCGCGGGCCGTCGGGTTGCACGTGGTGTTTGCTCCGGTGTTGGACGTCAACAACAACCCGGATAATATCATCATAAACACCCGCTCCTTTGGCGAAGACCCCAAGCTTGTGGCCCGGCTCGGCGCAGCTTTCATCCGTGGTTTACAGGAACATGGCGTCTATGCCACAGCCAAGCATTTCCCGGGGCACGGTGATACGGCGGACGACTCACACCTCAATCTGCCGGTTATTTCCGCGCAGAGAGAGAGATTGCAATCCGTTGAGCTGCCTCCCTTCAAAGCCGCAGTCGATGCGGGGGTCAACTGTGTGATGGTCGCGCATATTACTTACAGCGACGTACCCGAAATGCAGGGCCGGCCTGCTACCCTGGACCCTTACTTCATCAATGAGGTTCTGCGCGAAGAAATGGGCTTTGATGGCCTGGTTCTCACTGATGCGATGGATATGGGTGGCATTACAGAAAACTATTGGTCAGGCCAGGCTGCAGTGATGGCGATCAATTCTGGCGTAGATGTGTTGTTGATTCCGCCTGATTTTGCCGCCACATTTGAATTTGTTGTCGAAGCTGTCAAAGAGGGGCGCATCCCCATGCAACGTCTGGAGCAGTCGGTGCGGCGAATTCTGCGCGCAAAACACACGCTCGGTTTGCACACGAAACCGGCGTTCAACATGGAGCTGGCGGAACAGGTTCTGGCAGACCCTGAGCATCAGCAGCAAGCCAGCAAAATCGCCAATGACGCCATGACCCTGTTGCGGGATGATAAGCATGCCATCCCCCTGCACGCTGAATCACTCGACAGCGTGCTGGTCGTGACCATCACCGATGAGGAAAACCGGGGCCCAAGTGAGACGCTGAACCAACAGATCAAAGCCAGAATTCCTATCGTCAGAACCGCCTATGTCGATCCGCGCTCCACGCCGGCAGACCTCGACAGCGTTATGGCGCTGACGGATTCGGCGCAGGCTGTGATCATCGGTGCGTTTGTGAAATGGGGCTCCAGCAAAGGCTCCGTCACCCTGCCCGATACCACGG
>CAZVSL010001040.1:0-1258 GCA_964629935.1 uncultured Calditrichaceae bacterium
ACTGGTACTACTTCGGCGCACGCTATTATGACCCGGCCTGTCCCGTGTTTTTTGCAGGAAAGTAGGCCGCTGGTTCAGCCGCGACCCGGCGGGACAGTATTTTTCGCCGTATGTGTATGTGGGCAACCAGCCGACTGGCTATGTTGACCCGGATGGGCGGATAGGCCTGCCGGGCTTTCTAAAGGATGGGATTGGGGTCCTGGGGCGAGGTGTGAACGCGTTTGGCCGGGCGTTTACGAGGAGTAATCAGCCGGGGTTTTACGCGCCAATATCGGGTGGGCCCGCGGTGACGGATAATTTTCCACCGTTTTTGGGCAGTTCGATAACTGGAGATGATGATGGCGGCGGATTTCTTCATTTCAGGGTCTATTCAAATGCACCGGCGCTGGTTACTGGCGCCAATGCATACCAGAGCAACCTGGAACTTCAGAACGCGGCATTTGGAGCAACTGTTGACCGCAAACACCTGCACCGCGAAGCAGCGAGAATCTTCAATTTCGGTTTGGTCGCTTTCGGTGCTTTTAGTGGTCTCGCTAATGATTTCCTGGGCAACAAGATCGTTTTGCAGCACAAGACCCTGGCCACTCGCTGGCTTGATTACGGCTACCTGGGCCGGCTGTTCAAACGCAATAACGTCAGAATTCCTTTCCGGATTGATTTTGCTGCAACGAGCCAGCTTGGGAGTGTTTTCAAGAGCTTTGGCAGGTTGGCCGGCGGTATCGGACTTACTATAAGCGCGTATGAGATTGGAAGCCATGTCTTTACGCAAAATTACCGGCAGGCGATTATTGCGGGGAGTGGGTTTGTTGGAGGGGTGGTTGGAGGAACATTTGGTGCGCTTTTGGGTTCGGGCGCTGCACCGGGGGTGGGTACTGTTGTTGGAGGGGCGCTTGGAGCATCGGCGGGTGATTACGCAGGTCGAAAGATAGCGATGCTTCTACTAGAACTCTAAGATGTAGGAGAACGGATGTGATAATCAAACCAAAACTACTCTTCAAGATTTGGGCAGTCATAATGGTGGTGGTTATTGTATATGAAGTGCCGAGAAAATTACTAACTGATCAACCCCTCACAACCCAAGAATGGGTCCTCCTAGTAACTCTACCTCTGTCGGTACTGCTGTTCGTTGGGATTGGCCAAACTATTTATTATGAATTCTCACCCAAAGGTGCCAGCGTCTACTTCAAAATAGGCCTTGGCAGATTCAAACTCTGGGAACAAACCAACTATCACCTGAAATGGCACGAAGTGGTGCGAG
>CAZVSL010001041.1:0-1253 GCA_964629935.1 uncultured Calditrichaceae bacterium
CATCTTTGACAAGTTCGTGCCTGTTGATTCGATAATCTCCAATCTTGAGCGTTTTTCTGAGGTAGATTTCGCCCGGGCACCAGTTATTGCTGTTCCTCAGGTTGAGCCTAATGATCCCGAATACAATAATTCGACAAGACAATGGAATCTAGACAAAGTAGATGCTGAGGGAGCTTGGAATCTTACTAGAGGTTTATCAAATATTGTTGTAGGTGTTATAGAAGCGGCTAACATTAACGAAACTGGAGTTCCTAATTTCTCAAACCCTGATTTTTGGACTGGCCCTGGAAGTACCGGGGAAAGCAAGTTTGCTCCGGGTGGTCACACAGTTGGCTCTTCAGGAGATCACGCGACTAACGTAGCTGGCATTGTTGCTGCAGCAACCAATGATAGCGATGGAATAGCAAGCATGGGTTGGAATATCCGCATGCGGCCATACAATTTCAGTGAATCCCGCGAGCCAGATTTTGGCGATGCAGGACTTGCCGCCGCAATAGTATTGGCCCTTGAAGAAGGGTGCCACGTCCTTAACTTCAGTTTTGTGATGGAGACTGATCAGTCTTATCCGGCATTTGGGTGTTCAGGGTGTTTGTTTCGGTTGTTAGTTAATGGTGAGGATACACCAGACGTAAACAAGGCAATTAATGACGCTCTAAACCGTAACGTTATTTTAGTTGCATCCTCCGGAAATAACCTTAGCAACTGGGTATTCTCTGGCGGCACCCTTTGTGATCCTTGCATATCCCAAGCAGCGCAACCGGCGTTGCCAGCAGCAAGAAGTGGAGTCATCGCTGTTACTGCGACGGATATTAACGATAACGCCGTTACGAACTACAATTTTGGTAGCTTTATAGATTTTGCTGCGCCGGCAATTTCTGTGAAGACAACATCAGGCAACACTATTCGACCCCGATCGGGAACATCTTTTGCCTCGCCTTTAGTCGCCGCTATAGCCGGGTTGGTTCTTTCATTGAATTCAAGCATAGACCCTGTTGGTTTTGAAAACATTTTGGCGGCAACTGCAGAAGACGTGAATCAGGCTACACATCCTGGAAAAGACGTTTATCTCGGCCACGGCCGCATCAACGCCTACGCCGCCCTAAAACACACCCTTGAAAACTACGGCGGCACCCTCTCCGGCGAGGTAACCCTCACTGAAACTCTGGACATACAACCCGGCAATACGCTCACCATCGCGCCCGGCGCCACTGTGCGCATTCAAGGTGCATCTACCAATCTCATCGTACGCCAGG
>CAZVSL010001042.1:0-1241 GCA_964629935.1 uncultured Calditrichaceae bacterium
ACCGTGCTCTGCTGCACGTGCAGACCGTGGTCGAAGTAGCGGAAGGTGCAGTTCTTGACGGTGTTGCCGTTGCTGGCAGATGGGTAGCCGTAAATGTAGAAGATGTTGCCGTACTCGAAAGTACAATGCTCGAGCTGGTTGTTGGAGCCGTAAAGCCAGACGTGGCGCCAGGATTTGGAGCCGGGATTGGCATCGGCGGAGGTGAAAAGGATGGGTTCGCTCGGTGTGCCGACGGCCACCAGATTTGCGCCCTGCTGAAGATTCAAGTTTGTAGTAGAACCTTGAAACCGGACCGTGGTGCCGGGCAAGATCGTGAGGGTGTTGCCGGGTTGAATTTTCAAGGTCTCCGTGATGGTGACATCACCGGAAAGGGTGCCGCCGTAGTTTTCGAGAGTGTATTTGAGGGCGGCGTAGGCGTTGATGCGGCCGTATCCGTATTCATCTGTGTAATCATTTCCGTTCATTCCATCTACTTTGTCGGCAGTATTTCGAACAATATACTTAACCGTACCGGGGAGTAGTTCTGAATTTAAGCTCTTAATTAAGGCAATGACTCCGGTTGCGTGTGCAGTTGCTGCAGACGTCATTCCAGTTAATCCATAGCCACCATCACTGTTTGTACTCAGGATTGTGCCATCGTCTCCTGGTGCAACAAAGTCAAGGCGAACAGGATCTTCAGTGTAGACTCCTGATTGATCTCCGACCATGCTCCCAAGCTTGCTCGTTGTATTCCATCTTGAATCATTTTGTGTTGTGCCGCCGACAGCAATTGTGTTTTGGTATCTGGCAGGCCACCTGATGATCTTGTCTGCGCCTTGGCTCTGGTCTCCCCCAAAATTTCCTGCTGCGCAAACCACGGGAATACCAACTTTCGGATTAGAAATATCTTTGAAATATCCCTTGTGGAGGACCAAAAGTAGCCACATATACTATCCTCTCTTGCCAGTCTATGCCCATGCTGTTCATCAGAGTGGTTTGCTCTGGTGAGCTGGCCAGAGCATTCCAATGTGCTCCGCCGTCGAGCGTTTGATAAATTGTGTCAGACGCGCAGGCCAGAACTTCTGAGCCGTTTGATGGATTGCTGTCAATATTCCAAAAAACGCCCGCTTCCAGAGTGTCGAAAACTGTAGACCATGTTTCTCCACCATCCTGGCTCTTGATTATTATCTGGTCAAGGGCGACATAAACTGTCTCTGAGGCCTCCATATCAAATGTTATATCGTTAACACTGTCCAGATTGA
>CAZVSL010001043.1:0-1236 GCA_964629935.1 uncultured Calditrichaceae bacterium
TTCGAGTGTTTGGTCCCGATCATTGAAGAAAGTTTCATCCAGGTGCACCACGGCAAGTTGATCCTGGATTTCAACATTCGCTTTGAATTTCTTCAAATGAAGATGAAAAACCGGGCTGTTTTCGCGGTTTGGGAAACGCGCGAACAGCTTGCCGCCGGCCAGACCATTCTGCGTCCACACCAGCAGGGCAAAAACGAGTATTACCAAAGATTTGGATTTGTACATTTCATTCCTCCGTGGTTTATGTTAAACCTGTCAAACATCGGTGAAAATCAGTGTGAATCCGTGGCTTTGCTTCAAGGCCTTTTGGTTGTGGCATTAGCCGGGCTTTGCCAATCAGTGGTTTCTAATCGCTCCAACCTCTGGATTTATAAATAATCCCCGGTTGCGGAGAGTGCCAGTCTCCGCAACCGTTCCCACCACATCCTGCGCCGTTCTGATGCATTGATTCGAATTTGGTAATTAACGAGCTAACAGCATGCGCCGGGTTGCTTTGAAAGTGCCGGCCTCGATCTGGTAGAAGTAAACACCTGAAGCCACCGGCCGGCGGCGCGTGTCCCGGCCATTCCAGGTGATCTCGTGCCGCCCGGCTGGCAGGGATTCGTCCACCAACTCAACGATCACCTCCCCCAGCACATTGTAGACGCGCAGCCTCACCCTGGCGTCGGCGGCAAGCGAGAACACGATGCGGGTTTCGGGATTGAACGGATTCGGATAGTTCTGTGCCAGGGCAAACTGCTCGACGAGTTGTGGCGCGTAGTCAACCTGGCGGCTCACGCGCGCCCCGTCTATCAAAACCAGGTCGATACGATAACGCCGGGCTTGTGCGGGATCGGCCTCAGCATCTTTGTAGAACGTGGCGCCTCCGGAAAGCGAGGCAAGGCGCTCGAATCCCGAGTCGCCATGCCTGAAGATTTCCACGGCGGCGACGGCCTCCAGGTCGCCGGCAAGCGTCCAGGTGAGCAGGACACCGGCTTGCTCCGCAGCAGCGCCTTCGACCTCCGCCTGAGCTGAGGTGAACAGCACGCCATCAACGTGTGTGACGGGATCATCTGGCTTGTCGAATTCAGTAAAGGGAGAAAGCACGCCGTATTTCAAACTGAGAGCGATGATCTCTTGCTTCAGCTCCTCCGGCTCGCCTTCCTTCAGCCAACGGGCGTAGAGGTGGTCTATCTTTTTCTTCGCCCAGACCTTCGGTATGAACACGTTGTCCGTGCTGCTGTCGGCGAACACGAC
>CAZVSL010001044.1:0-1228 GCA_964629935.1 uncultured Calditrichaceae bacterium
TAGCTCCCCAATTTCATTCAAGCATTTGTTCAATTTCGGGCTATTCATTCGTCTCTGCGTGACTTGGGTTTGGTGCGCTGTTTTGCCACCGATGCATCGATGGGTTATTGTCACGTCGTCACGGCGGGAGGGTTTTGGAGGTTGTGGGTGAGATCAACTCCATGCCCGGACGGGGATACCGAAAAAGGCAGGCAGTCCCAAAAAGGAGCTAAAGTGCTGGATTGCGACCTGGGAGACGACTAGAACACCGCGCTGAAGCACAGGGTTGTTTGAAACGATCAAGCAAATATCTTGACAAGCAAGGGAGACCGGATAGAAGCAAACGCCGAATCAACGGTAGCTACCACTTCGCCGTCCTGTACCCTGCCGCTGAGCAGCTCCACATCTTCTGCATCGTAAATCATATATCGCCGGCGCTCATTTTCTTTTTTAAAGTTTGCCTTGATTTCAAGCTGAACACGCGTTTGCTGTTTTTCCATTGCGGACACAGTCACGGTAAACTCACCACCATCAAGACTGATGACTTCTACATCTGCTGGCAGGGAAAAAGCCAGCCGCACCGTGGCTATCTCGCGTGAGCCTCTGGCAAGACCACGAAACAGGCCCGGGGTGGAGAAGCTGCTGCCAGGCTGCTTGCCCGGCGGCATGATGTTGGCTGGCGGCTTGGTCTCAGCCTCCGACACAACCGGCGCCGGCATGGACACCTGCGGCAGCTCTCCCATCCGCAGCGCCGCGTCCACCTGCTCGTAAAATGCCTGGGAGCAGGCCTCGCACTCCAGCAGGTGTCCCTGCACCCGGCCATGTTCTTCTGCACCCAGCTCGTCAAACAAATACTGGCGCAGAAGTGACCTGACCTTCTTGCAGTCCATGGGCTCAGTCATTTTGTTCTTCATAGTTCGTTATTCGTTTTTCGGGATTCGTAAATCGTTAAACGTTTCATGGGTGCCAGGTCTCGGTTCCAGCCTTTCCGATTCCCAATTTCCGATTTTCACATTTCATCCCAAAGCGCCTCATACGCTTTCTTAAACCTGCCCCACCGCTGATCCACCAGGGCGCGATTGCGCAGGAAGTCCGTCAGGGCCTGGTAAGCTTCATCCACCAGAGGGTCTTTCGGAGTCTCACGCCGTTTGTTCTTGTGCGCTTGCATCAGTTCTGCCTGGGTAATTCTTCTTCTCCGGCCGTCATTTTCCTTGATGGTGAATTCGACTTGCAAAACTTCACAATATTT
>CAZVSL010001045.1:0-1226 GCA_964629935.1 uncultured Calditrichaceae bacterium
TGGACATGATCTCAGCGCTGGCGGCGGCGTCCAGGTTGCCGGTGGGTTCGTCTGCCAGCAGCACGAGAGGGTCGTTGACGAGCGTTCTGGCGATGGCGACACGCTGGCGCTGGCATTCGTCACTGATTACTATTGACTTGATGCAAGAAATTGTTTAAAATTTAAGCGTCTACTTTATATGATGACACGGAGTTCGCAATATGATTAACCTTCATCCAGAATACGTGCTTGACGAGAAAGGTCGAAAAAAAGCTATCCTGTTGCCTTACGAGCAATGGGAACAGATAATCGATGCACTCGAGGAGTTGGAAGACATTAGGCTTTATGACGAAGCAAAATCAGTTGAATCGGAGCCAATCCAGTTTGACGAGGCTTTGAAAGAAATTGGCAGGGGCTCAACTGAGTGAAATATCAACTACTCATTGAACGGTCAGCCCAGAAAAGTCTTGGCAAGATTCGTCGAGGTTGATAGAAACAGAATAGTCAAGTCAATAAAGGCTCCGATAATCCTCGTCCGAGAGGCGCCAGAAGACTGAGCGGCAGAGATGCGTGGCGCATTCGGGTTGGAGACTATCGCGTCATCTACGAAGTAGAAGATGACCGATTGATCGTCCTTGTTGTTGCGATAGGTCACCGAAGGGATATCTATAGATAGGCTCATTCCCCGTGACTATGCCGCAAGTGCTGAAAAGCAATAAGCCACAATGAAAGTTCAGCGCTGGTGGCTCCGTCCAGGTTGTCGGTGGGTTCGTCTGCCAGGAGCACGAGCGGGTTGTTGACGAGCGCTCTGGCGATGGCCACACGCTGGCGCTGGCCGCCTGAGAGTTCAGCAGGTTTGTGTGCCAGGCGGTTACCCAGGCCGACACCCCTATCCATCCGATGGCTCCCAGCCATCGGATGGATACTGCTCCTACACCAACCCCCCATCCTTCAAAAACACAACACGTTGCGCGCACCGGGCCACCTCAGCCTCATGCGTGACCACAATGATCGTATGACCGTGTTCATGAAGCGTCTTAAACATCGCCATGATTTCAGCGCTGGTGCTGGCGTCCAGGTTGCCGGTGGGTTCGTCTGCTAGGAGCAAGAGTGGCTTATTGACTAAAGCCCTGGCGATGGCGACACGCTGGCGCTGGCCGCCTGAGAGCTCGGCAGGTTTGTGTGCGAGACGGTCAGACAGACCGACTGCATCCAGGGCTTGCTCTGCCGGATGCTTGCTCTCACTC
>CAZVSL010001046.1:0-1223 GCA_964629935.1 uncultured Calditrichaceae bacterium
AGAGCCAGGGGTGGGTCACCGCGGGTAGCTGGCTCTTCGGCGCTTGCTTGTTAACCGCAAGCCCGGGTTGCGCATTTTCACCTGATGCAGCCTGGATGCTGCGGCAAGCTATGGTGCTGTTACTCGATGCATGAATCGTTGAGCCTGGCAGGCTTCAGCGTGTTCGGCAACACTCCGCCAGGAATGCGTTTACAGCTCAGGGAATGTCACACCAAAGCGCTCGCAGAGCCTTGGGACGCTATCAAAGTCCATATCGAGCGAATACTTCCTGTTGATCTCTGCGAATTTGTCCAGGTTCCCCCATGCAGCAGCAACTTCTCTGAAGTAGTTCTCGAATCCAGCAGGCGAGATGACCTCGATGATGTGGCACGGCATATCCCCGGCATTCCAGAAGGTGTGCCACTGTCCACGTGGCTTGAACACCCACGTCCCTGGCCCGCCCGTCACCACCTCATCTCCCAACAGAGCCCCCAACGTACCTTCCAACACATAGGAGTACTCGTCCTCGTTGTGGTGGTAATGCAGTGGAGCGGCTAAGGCTCGAGGAGCAATAGGATGGTGAACGATAGCAAAGCGCTCACCGGTGTCCGGACCGTCGATCTTCCAGTGCACACCCAGGCCCCCGAAGTCGAATGAGTCACCATCATCGGGCAGAATAATCCTAGCACTCATCTCTTATATTACCTCCGTTTGTTTTTATATCTTCTTTTGTTTATTTTCAGCCTGACAAGGGACTGTGCTGCGCCGGATGAAACTACTGAACCTGCTAAAAGAACAAGTGTTAGTTTAGTTACTCCCTGGAAGTAGCCAAGACGCACGTCGGTAGGCGTCAGCACCAGCCGATGTTATGTGAACGTGTGATAAGCAAGCTATTCAGTTGTGGGTGTCGGTTCTTCATAATCAGGAGTCAAAACTCCACCCTTTATATTTCCATACTGCACTTCAAAACCAAATTTTTTGGCTAGTTCTTCAACATTGTGGTGGGCATTTTTGAAATATTGTTTGAGATCGTGGTTGGCTTGCTTATCAAGGCGTTTTTGTGTTTTATATTTTTCTTAAAGTAAAGCACTTTCAGCCATGGCTTTTGCTCCTTAAATAATTCTAGTGGTGTCACGATTTCTGGAACTGATAGGTTCAATCTTGTATTGACACGGCGTATGTGTTGCCGTTTGGCTCGCTTGAGCCCTATAAATCCCAACAGTTTGACCAGCGGAATTTCTGTT
>CAZVSL010001047.1:0-536 GCA_964629935.1 uncultured Calditrichaceae bacterium
GTCCGCCATCGATATCGCCGTAGCCAACTACAGTAACATTGCCTTGCGCATCAACAGCGATGGCGTTCACGCCGTTGGACCATCGACTTTCTTGAGTCTGAGTCCGCCATACTTCATTTCCCTCCCGGTCGTATTTTGCCACCAGGAATGCCTCGCCCGGGCTATCAGTTTCATCGACGATTCCAGCCCAGTAGATGTTGCCCTTGACGTCACAAGTCAAGGCGCCTGCTTGGACATTTGCACTTTCATCACCCAGATAGGTGATCCATTGCCTTTCACCAAGTGAGTTGAATTTGATGATTGCTACAACAGACCAGCCGCCCAAGACAATGATGTTACCATCCACATCAATCATAGCATCTGCTAACCAACCCTGAAATCTGGCGGAAGTACCTCCAAAAGGAACAGTCCAAAGGCGCTCGCCATCAAGCGAGTATTTGATGATGACGAAATCTTCGTTCCGGTCTGAAATGGCGCCCACAACATAGACCGCCCTATTATCCGGCGCCAGCAAGATACGCCGCGCCCAATCATCG
>CAZVSL010001047.1:546-1216 GCA_964629935.1 uncultured Calditrichaceae bacterium
CCGTTCTCCTCGCCGTTGTAATAGTCCATCCAAACAAGCTGACCGTCCGCGCTGTATCTGGCTGTGAAGATGTCATCCTGAAAGGGTAGGTTCGTACCGTTGCCTGTTATGTAGATGTTACCGGCATCATCCACAACCAGGTCTACCGCATCCTCATTGCCAGGCGCATTACCTGAGCTGAAATCGCGCGCCCACTCTTGTCGCAGCAGGTCATCTTGTGCGTCTTTGGGATAAACGATGAACGGATTAGATTGCGCCATCAGGAAACTGATAGCCCCCAAAAGAATCGAGCCACATAGGAACATTTTCTTCATGACTCTTACCTCAAAAAATTGTGTTGAGCTATGGACCGGACAATAGCAGCGATATTTTAATTGGCTTCTGAGCGTAAGTGGGAATATGGGATCGCGTTCGGTGGCTGCGCCCTTTGTCCGTGTTATACCGAATTCTATTTCAAGAATGGTGCCAGAGCCATAGACTAATAAGTAGATTTCTTGTGTCTTAGTCAAGTATCTGTTTATTCAGCTTTAAGGAAAGTAGGGATGTACTCCCGTGTCAGGCTCTGAATCAAAATTGGCGTCCGTGCAATTCGCAGGTTTAGGAAAGTGCGGGTTAATTTTCGCAAAGTTGATTACGCTTGCGAAATGTAACTACGGGGTCGTATGGTGTG
>CAZVSL010001048.1:0-325 GCA_964629935.1 uncultured Calditrichaceae bacterium
ACGACATCGATAACCACGTCTTTTTGAAAGGTTTTGCGGTACTCAAACGCAATTTTTGCGACCCGCACCACAGCTTCCGGGTCATCCGCATTGACATGAAGGATCGGGGCCTGCACCATCTTGGCGATGTCCGTTGCGTATGGCGAGGAACGTGCATCTTGCGGGCCGGTGGTGAAACCGATTTGATTGTTGATGATAATATGAACCGTACCGCCGGTGCGGTAGCCGTGAAGTTGTGACAGGTTGAGCGTCTCGGCCACGATGCCCTGGCCGGCAAAAGCGGCGTCGCCATGCAATGTGATGGGCAGGACACATTCATGGCAGG
>CAZVSL010001048.1:335-1215 GCA_964629935.1 uncultured Calditrichaceae bacterium
GTGTCGTCCAGGCGGTCTTGCTTGGCGCGCACGATACCCTGCACCACCGGATTGACAGCTTCGAGGTGGCTTGGATTTGGCACCAGCGCCACCGGAATCGTGTCGCCGTTATGAGTCTTGTACTCACCTGCGGCGCCAAGATGATATTTTACATCGCCGGTGCCTTGCACACTTTCCGGGTCGATGTTACCTTCGAATTCAGCAAGGATGCGTTCGTATGGCTTACCGATTATGGTGGCCAGGATATTCAAACGGCCGCGATGCGCCATGCCGATGACAGCTTCTTCAGTCTTAGTCTTGATGGCCTGGGTCAAAATGCAGCCGAGCAAGGGCACAACAACTTCGGCGCCCTCTAAAGAAAATCGCTTGTGCCCGATGAACCTGGTGTGCAAAAAGCGTTCGAACCCCTGTGCAACAGTTAGTTCACGCAGAATGCGTCGACGCGCTTCATCCTCCAGCGGTTCCTGGGCGCCGTCCGTCTCGAGCTGTTTCTGCAGCCAGGTTTTCTCTTCCGGCCGCTGAATGTGCATATACTCAGCGCCGATCTTCTCAGCGTAAGCTTTGTTGAGTGTATCCAGAATGGTGCGCAAGGTTGCGCTTTGCGTACCACCAAGACCACCGGTAATGAACTCACGGTCCAGGTCCCAGATCGTGAAGCCATAGTTGGCAGGATCGAGCTCTTCATGATATTGGGCCACTTCATTGAGCGGGTCCAAATTGGCGATCAAATGGCCGCGCACCCGATACATATTGATCAACTGCAGCACACGCGCTTGCTTGATCACCTCTTCGCGAGTGGCATCGCGACTGAAGAAAGCGGGATTGGTATCGGCGGACCATACAAACGGGCGATGCGGAATGTGCAGATCGCCGTAGATGT
>CAZVSL010001049.1:0-243 GCA_964629935.1 uncultured Calditrichaceae bacterium
GCACATGCGCTGCGCGTGGCAGATCGAATTGAATCTGCGTCTCCGGGTTGAACGGATTGGGGTAATTCTGATGCAAGACCATCGTCTGCGGTAGCGTCCGGATTTGGCTGTCCTCCACGTCGGTGGTGAAGTCCGAAAGCCTGGCGTCGCCAACCAAATCGCCGTGGTTGCCGTTGACGGAATAGTCGCGCACATCATCGTTGCCATCTGCACCGATGCCCAGGTCTTCAAGCTGGTCGAAGC
>CAZVSL010001049.1:253-1213 GCA_964629935.1 uncultured Calditrichaceae bacterium
GTGCGAATCTGTTCCTGCGTGCGCGCAATATTCCAGATCCGAACTTCATCGATGAAACCGCGGAAACGCTGCGGTTCGCCTCGTTGTCGCGAGCCTATCTGAAGCTCATCCGCGTCATCATGGGTATCCTCAATCAGGCCAGATCGGAGGTGCACGTGGAAAAGTACACCGTTGATATAGGTTTCAACGCGCTCTGTTTCGTTATTATACACGACGGCAACGTGCGTCCACTGGCTTTCCGGAGCAATATAGTGGCTGTTGACCCATTGCCATGCGGGCGATTCCTGGCCCAGGGCCCAGCGAATGGTGCCATCGCTGAATCGGGCGAGCTCATACTCTCCTTCTTTGTTCACTATGATCCCGCCAGCCGCACTGTGGGTGCCCGGCCCGGTCGGATAAATCCAGGCTTCCATGGTCAATTGCTCGCTCACCCTTAGCGTGTTGGAGGCGCCCACGTGGACAAAGCCGTCATCGCCGGCATCGTTGATGATGGCCGCATGACCGGGAAGCGTGTTCTCCGTTACCTCACTCTCAAGCTCGCCGTAAGACAATTGTATTGTCTCGCCTTCCAGGCCGGTATAGCCATCGGCGACCAGAGGCGGCGCATTCAGTTTGATGTTCACGGTCTTCCTCGTCAGGCCGACATTGATCTCATCTTGCGGACCTTCGGTCAATGGCGTAAGCGCCGGCAGATAGAACGGCGTTCCGCGCAGATCCACGCCAGCGAAAACTGCATTAAATGCGGGGTTGTAGTGTGTTTTGCCAAACAGGCCTTTTTCCAGCCTGAACTGCGGTATCTCTCGCACACCGCCGGCGAGTCCCTCCACTTCTACGAATGTCGTGTCTCTGGTATCCACCAGGAGCGAATGCGGGTCCAGTCTGATTTTGTCGAAATGGTACCTCGTTGTGACGCCGTCATGGCTGTAATCGGAAAAGTTCGTTGGCGCTTCTGTATCTGCG
>CAZVSL010001050.1:0-1207 GCA_964629935.1 uncultured Calditrichaceae bacterium
TAAGCCGACGCCCTCACGCCCGTTCAGGGATGTTTCCGAAGAACCCTATCTCGATGAGAGCCGACGCCTGTTGCAGCAAATCCGTGACAACTATGACGCGATTTTACAGGGCAACAGCAATCGTGCACAGAAGCAGAATCAACCGTGATGACTATGAGCTTATCTCGTCTCTGGCTGCTCACTGTCCTGACTGTCAGCATGCTTGTCTATTGCTTTGCCTCGTGTGGCAGAAAAATGATGACTTCGGTGAAGCGCCAACCGCTCGCCCAAAAGAGACCTGCCGTCCTGCAACAGCCGCCGGCAGCCGAGCAGGATCAGTCCCGCCAAACCTATACCTATGTCGGTGGTGCGCGTCTGCCAAAATCAGCGCAGAATACTTCTTCGAGCAAAAGCACGAAACCGGCAGCCCTGGATAAAGCAGTCCTTACCCGCAAGACCCGTGTCGACACCGCCTCCGGCGATATTCCCGACCTGCACATCCGACTGGCCGGCAATAGCATTCGGCGCGTGATGGCGCGCTACGGCTATGTGCCGGCCATGAAAACCCGCACGCGTTTGCTCGGCAAGATCGAGCGTGACAATTTTGTGCCCCTGACGGAACAAGAGCTGCACGCTTATGCTGCACGCGGACGCGCCGGCGACGCCTATCCGGCGGCCGATAAATGGCGAGACCAGGTCGCTGAAGAGTTTGGCCTGCCGGCACAAGAAGTGCAATGTATCTTCCTGGTTCCAAAAGCCACGGAGGCGTTTTTCATTGAACTGCAAATGCAGGCGTTGAACCGGACTGGCAGAACTCGCCATGAAGTCGCACTCGTGCGGGCACACTTTGCACCTGACCTGTCTATTATTGTGGACGAGCTTGTTACAAAAAATGGCGAGGTGGTCAAAGTCGACTCCGTCCGTGCTGACTTTGTGCCATGAGCCACGCTTGACACAACATCTAAAGTGTGACAAACATGGATTGTTAGTTTGGCCAGGGATGAAACTCCATTACCCCATTTAATCCATCAATCCATTACCCTTTTCTCCCTGACAGAAAAACACACCACACACAACAACAGGTCATGCGTCCCTGAACAGTGCAGACTAAGCATCGTGTTTCTGTTCAAGATCTCATTTTTTGTCGCAATTTGCACATAAAATGCTTGCTTTTTCCCGCACGGATGCTTAATTCTGAGTGTCAAATCTAACACTGCAAGACGCAAAA
>CAZVSL010001051.1:0-1206 GCA_964629935.1 uncultured Calditrichaceae bacterium
CCCGGCCATTCAGTTGCGGTATAGAACTGATAATGTCGCAGCGCCTTGCTGCGATAGAGGATCACAGATGTACCTTTGGCAGCGTAACCATACTTGTGCGTGTCGGCGGAGATGGATGTGACGCCGCGCAAACGAAAGTCGAAGGGCGGCACAGGATAACCGAGTTTTTCGGCCCAGGGCAGGACAAACCCGCCGAGACAGGCGTCCGCGTGGAAGCCGATGCCGTGCTCATACGCCAGCTCGGAGAGAGCTTCGATAGGATCGATGACGCCGTGAGGAAATGATGGCGCTGAGCCCACGATAACGATAGTATTGCGCGTGATGGCCTGGCGCGTTGCCTCCACCTGTGCCTTGTATTGGCCGTCGACAGGCACACGCACGAGCTTGATCTTGAAGTATTGCGCAGCTTTGTCGAACGCGGCATGGGCGGTCACGGGCACGATTATCTCCGGACGCCGGATGCTCCGATTATCGCGCGCCCAGTCCCGGTAGGTTTTCATCGCCAGCAAAATGCTCTCGCTGCCGCCGGAGGTCACGGCGCCGCATACGTCATGGTCTGCTAATGCCGGACGAGGTTTTTGCTTGCGTGAAATGTCTTCGCGGTCGCTGCTATCGGTTCGCACTGCTTGTGCGCCCAGCATGTTGGCGGTCATCGCCACGACCTCGGCTTCAAACTTGCTGGCGCTTGGCCAGAGGTCCGAGTGCAACGGATTGGACTGCGAGTTGATGGCGAAAACGCGGTTCAAAAAATCGATATGTTCGGCAGCGCCATGATACACGGCCCCCGAGACCAGGCCCTGCCGCCAGCGTGCCTGCTCCTGTTCATGCATGGCTTCCATATCACGAATAATCTGGTCCTGCGGCCGCCCGGTCTCCGGAAGTTGGGCGAAGCTGTCAAATCGACCGCGATATGGTTTGAGCTGCCGCTCCAATTGCTGCAAAATGGCATCATATTCGCGATCTATCCGTCGTCGGAAGACCGGAATGGTCTTAAGGTATTTTTCGACGCGCGCTGCCAGGCCTGTGGGCAGGCGATTCATGAGCGATTCGAGAAAATTCATGGTCGAGTCTTTTGTGTTTGGTCGTGCTTGGCGGACGAAAATCCGGTCAACCCTGGTTTAGCCTTTTATAGATTTTCCGATTTTGACGATAAATATTCAGAAATTCGGAATACAGCAAGTCATAAATCTCGCGATTGCCCGGATT
>CAZVSL010001052.1:0-1203 GCA_964629935.1 uncultured Calditrichaceae bacterium
AATTCCAATTTTGAGCGTAAAATGCCGGCTTGTGAATAATCCAGGCTAAAAAGAACTCCAACGCAGGAGAGAACCTTCATGCTCGAACTCACTTTGTTGGTCGTGGTAGTCGGCATTATCATCTTCAGCACCACAAAACTCAACCTGCACCCTTTTTTGGCCCTGCTGTTTGCGGCCATCGCCATGGGTTTTCTGGGCGGACTGAGCGGCGCGACGTTGGCGGCGAAACTGACAGAGGGATTTGGCGGCACGCTCAAGAGTATTGGCGTGGTCATCGCCTGTGGCGCCATCATCGGTGTGTTTCTGGAACGCAGCGGCGGAGCACAGGAAATGGCCGGCGCTATCCTGAAGCTGGTGGGAGAAAAGCGGGCGCCGCTGGCGATGAACCTGACCGGCTTCATTGTCTCAGTACCGGTATTTTGTGACTCAGGGTTCGTGGTTCTCGCCAGCCTGAACCGGGCCCTGAATCGGCGCACAGGTACATCCATGGCCATCCTGGCTGTGGCGCTATCCACAGGTCTGTATGCCACCCACGTGTTCGTGCCGCCGACTCCCGGACCGCTTGCAGCGGCAGCCACGCTTGGCGCTGACATCGGGCTGGTGCTTATTCTGGGGTTGATCGTCGCGCTGCCGGCCAGCGCTGCCGGCCTGCTATGGGCACAGCTTTACGCGCGCAAATTCAGTGTTGCGGCCGAAGAGATCGTCGCGAAAGCAGTTCCAAAAGAGAAAGCAGTCCGCGCAAGAAAGGCATTTTTGCCGCTGATCCTCCCTATTGCGTTAATCGCGTTGAAATCGGTGGCAGACTACCCAACGCGCCCACTTGGTGATGGCTGGTTCAGAGCAGCCGCGAGCTTCATCGGCCATCCTGTAATGGCGCTCCTTGCAGGAGTTCTGTTGAGCTTTCGCCTGGCGCCACGACAAAAGCAGAATCGGTTTGAGTGGGTAAATTCGGGATTACAGCAGGCGGGAGTCATCATTCTTATCACAGGCGCCGGCGGCGCATTTGGCAACATCCTGCGCGCTACCGGCATCGGTGATAGCGTGGGAGAATTGATGCTCGATTGGCGCATCGGCGTGCTTCTGCCCTTTTTGTTGTCGGCAGGCTTGAAGACAGCACAGGGCTCATCAACGGTGGCCATTATCACCGCCGCCGCGCTGGTCTCACCGCTCCGGCCGGCGATGGGAATCTCGAATAGCCCGAGA
>CAZVSL010001053.1:0-1199 GCA_964629935.1 uncultured Calditrichaceae bacterium
CACCCACATCATGCCGCCGCCGTACTCTCCTTTCGGGATCTCGCCTTCCCAGGTCAGATATTTCATGGGATGGTCTTCTGTAGCGACGGCCAGCCGCTTTATGCCTGGCCGCGGCGGCAGGCCGCGCGGCACAGCCCACGACTTCAACGTACCGTCGCGTTCCAGGCGCAAGTCATAGTGCAGACGTGAAGCATGGTGCCGGTGCACAACGAAACCGTTGCCCTCGCCGCCTGCGTATTCAGGACCGGGTTCAGGCGTTCTGGAGAACGAGCGCTTTTTGGCATACGCCGCCAGCGTTTCCGGCGTCTTATGCTTTTCGGATGGCGGCAAATCTTTCGGCGGCTTTGGCGGTGATTTTCTCTGCGTATGCAGATGCGTTGCATAGGCGCCCATTGCTTCCCACGGGTCCCCTTCCTGAATGACTCTTTCCACAACGCTGAAAATGTCGTATGCTGCGGGCGTTTCTGTTGCGGCTAACTCGTCCCAGGTCAGCGGCATGGAAACCGGCGCGCCCGGCACGCCGCGCATGCTATACGGACAAACGATCGATTGTTCGGGACGATTGCGATAGATGTCCACCAGCACCTTACCCTTGCGTGCTTCTTTCTTGATGTGTAGCGTGGTATCTTTGCTGTTGGTTTCCACGAAAGGCGTGGCAATGGCGCGCGCAGCCTCGAAAACCGTATGGAAATCCCATTTCGGCTCAACAGGCGCCAAAATATGAACGCCCTTGCCGCCGGTGGTTTTGACAAACGGATGATAGCCGAAATTCTCCAGATGCACTTTCAGCTCGAGAGCGATATCGACCACGCGGGCAAAATCGTCGTCTTCCGGCGGGTCCAGATCAAAGACAAAGTAGTCGGGTTTGTCGTAATGGGGTTTGCGTGCATGTAATTGGTGCAGCTCCAGGCAGGCGAGGTTGGCAAGCCAGACCAACGATGCCTGCTCAGATGCCATCAGGTAGGTCAGCGGTTTGTCGTGTTTGAGCTTGACGCTATCGAACCAGTCAGGCGCCCACTCGGGCTTGTTTTTCTGGAAAAAACGTTCGCCGTGCACACCGTCAGGAAAGCGCACCAGTGACAGCGGCCGGCCGCTGGTGTGGCGCAGAATGGTCGGTGCGATCTTGAGATAGTACTCAACCACTTGCGCTTTCAGGATGCCGTCCTCGGGAAAAAGCACTTTTTGCAGGTTAGAAAGCT
>CAZVSL010001054.1:0-1196 GCA_964629935.1 uncultured Calditrichaceae bacterium
TGGGGTGGGATTATTTTGGGGCGAGGTTTTATGTGCCTGAGATTGCACGGTGGACGACAGCCGATCCGCTTCTGGAGAAGTATCCATCCTTAAGCCCTTACGTTTATACCGCGGACAACCCGGTACTTTTCATAGATCCGAATGGGCTCGAAGTTATAGGCTTGGGTAGAAGCACCACTATTACCTTAGGGGTGGTTGGCTTTACGACGGGATTCTCCAGAGTATCAGATTCTCAAGGGTGGCGTGGATATGCATTCTACACTGGTGGAGGTCTTAATATAGGGTTGGGAGCAAGCCATACTTTTGACGAAATTGATATGCCTAACTTAGACACAATCTTTGATCTTTCTAGTGCTGGTGCTGGTGTTGGGGCGTCTGGCGGAGCCTTTGGATTTTCAGGCGGATATGAGAATACGGGTTCTGGGGGATATGACCCTGTAACTCCATCTAGGTTGAGGAGCGGAAAAACAAAATCTTTTGGACTAGGACTCGGTACGCCAGAAGGTCATTATTTCGCTACGACTACTCAAGTTTTTGCATTGTCAAGTGGAGAAATGGAAGCCTTAGGAAGCCATGTAGAATTAGGATTCTCTTTTGCCGTTGGTAGTGAAGGTAAATTAGTTTTACTCAGTGCTGAATCAGGCAGAATTATCAATACGGATATTCGGCTTAACCAACATAGCGAAAATGCATGGTTTTCAGAAGCTGCCATTCAGGAACACAGAAATACACACAATGAAGAAAAGAGTTATTATGAGGCTTTCAGTGGTAGCGCGACAGAAAGATGGAAATAGAAATGAATTGAGTAAACAGGGGTGCGTATGTTAGATATTCTAATCGCTTATTTGCCTATCACATCTCTATTAAGCCATTTAGTGCTCGAATACAATGCGTACTGTAGATTACGAAAAGTAGATGCAAAAAGATGGGAGGAAACCGGAAATCCATTCTTGGTTCATAGTGCAAAAAGAATGTGGTTTCTGAATCGTAAAGACGTAGGTGATAGCAGATTTCATGTCTATAAAGTTGCATCAATTCTTTGCCTTTCCATATTTATCGTTTCCGTGTTATATAGTATGATGTAGGGTTCGAAAAACCAATCAGGCTGATGAAGGGCATCTCCGAACCCATCAGCCCCTATCCGGATGGGCAATGGGGTGTGTACAAGGCGCCTTATCGGACGCGGCTGACCAGCC
>CAZVSL010001055.1:0-1196 GCA_964629935.1 uncultured Calditrichaceae bacterium
CCTGGTTCGGGGACTTGCACCCCGATAGCTACGGGCCATGCCCGGCACACACGCTTAACTCACCGGACACAGGACGACTGTGCACAGCACTCTGAAAAATAAAATCAACATTGCCCAACCACTAAACGTTAAAACCACCGCAGCGCCCTGTGTTCCGGTGGAGTTAAACGTTAGGCACGCTGCTACTGTGACACACCGACTGCCGCACCACAAATGCCCACATGATTACGATACACCGAATGCCATCATCATGTCGTACTTATCACGGAATTCAGCAGCTTTAGCCTCGAGAGTACTACACTGATGAGTTTGAGCTTCGCCTTTGAGCACTGCCTGAACACGAAGGGCTAAAAGGTATAAAACGATACCTCGGATAGCAAACTGCACCCAGTCCCCAAGACGGTGATACTGCATTGCTGTCTCAACTATTACGCCTCTTTCTTCTTCTGTAGCAATCCATGCCAATGCCCGATAGCAACGATTACCGTCACTGGCTGTTATACAATTCGTTATATGAGATGGTATCTGACCTGCTCGGAATAATTCTCCAAATAAACCTAGCGCAGTTCGCTCCAGCTCTAATGATCGCCAACCTGACCTCGTTTTAACAGATACAAACATTGGATCGAATATAGAGTCTTCATAACTAATTTCTCCAGACTGAACACTTCTATCCCAATCTTTCTTTACAAAGAATACTGTGCAGAACCACCTTAAAAGGTCCCAATTAGAAAACTCATTATCTAGATATTTACGATTAATCCGTAATAGTGAAAAATCGAGTCTTTCACAGATTTCATTTTTCATCTTATCGCGTTTTTTTGAATCAGGTTCTGAGTGTCTTGGACCATCGAACTCAACCGCGAATAAGGGAATGTACTCCGAATCTGATCCTACAAAATCAAAATGTGCTTGAAGTGAATATTTGTATAAATGATCTGGTATGCCACTACGCTCAATCTTAAGCACATCAGCCACACGTACTTTTGCAAATACATGTGCATCAAAATCTCGGCAAACATCCCTGAGACGTGTATCAGTTACTGATTCTGGAAGATTTAGTAACTTCTTTAGCATTTTTCATTGCGCCTCACGTGGATGGAGGACTTCGCTGTCACGTGCCAGCTCGTCCCGGTCATATCACACCTCGAATCTGGTTCCTGTACGTCGCCCCGCATCTTTGGATTGGGCTTCCT
>CAZVSL010001056.1:0-665 GCA_964629935.1 uncultured Calditrichaceae bacterium
TCCCCTGCCATGAATAACCTGATACTTCGTGCTCTCAACAAAAATCCCGCAGAACGACAGCAGACCATTGTTGAGCTGAAAGATGAGCTCGACGAGATTGTGAAGCCCGGCGATAGAAAAGCCTCTTTCAGAACGCTATACTGGCTCACTGCAATCGCCATTATGGTTTTGTGTTTCATGGTTATCCTCTTTTTTGATCGGGAAAAGAAGCCACACGCCTTATCGAATCTCCGAATGAAAAAGCTCGACTTGTCAGGGGACTTGCTCCACTCTGCAATATTTTCGCCGGATGGCAGGCGTATCGCATTTTGCAGCGCTGATGCTGAAACAGGTAGCCAGTCTATCCGGCTGTTCGAGCCTGAAAGCGGGAAAGAAACAATAGTCTTGGAGCAATCCGGAGGCGCGCCGGCGCTTGAAATTGGCGCCATCGACTGGTCACCGGACGGCCGCCGCCTTGCTGTCCAAAAGCGAGAGGGCGGCATCTGCCTGCTTAATCTCTCGGAAAGCAGCGCGCTCAAAGCGCTAAGCGACTTTGGCTATGAGCCGGCATGGTCGCCGGACGGCAGCATGATCGCTTTTTCACATCAGGCCCCCTATTTGGTCTGGGAAGACAACAAAATCTGGATATTCCATCTCGCCGACAGCAGCTTTCAAAAGGCGTCTCC
>CAZVSL010001056.1:675-1192 GCA_964629935.1 uncultured Calditrichaceae bacterium
ACCTGGTCTCCGGACGGGCGCTGGCTGGCCTGCCTCGGCGGCGTGGGCAGCGAGAAAGCTCTATGGCTGCTTGATATTGACACCGGCGAAGCGCGCCAGATACTATATTGGCAAGCAGGCATAAGCAAACCAAAATGGTCTGGCTGCGGGGATTATCTCTACTTCCTGTCACAAGATGAAAAATTCACATTGTACCGGGTGCAAGTCAGTTTGACAGACGGGCAGCTCATTTCAGGGCCGGAAGAGATTCTCACCAATTGGCAGGTCTCTGATTTTGATATATCGAAAGATGGCAAGAAACTCCTTTACAGAGCCGGTGAGCTGCAACAAGAAGTCCTGCGGCTTGGCATTGATGATCTGAGTTGGGATAAAGCGGAATTGCTCTCAACGGTGCCTTTCATGATAGGCAATATCACCGTCGCACCGGATGGTAATACTGCTGCCATCGAAGCTATCGCCGCCGGCGGACGTCCCATACGTCTTCTGGATCTAAGGCGCGGCAAGCAAAAAGACATTT
>CAZVSL010001057.1:0-1185 GCA_964629935.1 uncultured Calditrichaceae bacterium
CGCTATTCTGCAAGTTAGCAAGAACAAAGTCTGCCGCCCGGCGTGCAGCCTGAGCATACTCGGGCGCATTTAACGCCGTGGCCGCCTTGCTCAGCGCGGCGATCATCAGACCGTTCCAATCCGTCAGAATCTTGTCGTCCTTGATTGGATGCTCGCGTTTCTCCCGCACTTCGAACAGTTTTTTTCTGGCTTTCTCCCAGCGGGATATCAAGCTTGCCGCATCCGTATTAAGGCTATCCGCCAGTTGGGAAAACGATGCCTGCAAGTGCAAGATGCTGTCGCCGGTCTTCTGACCGGTGGCCTGGTCTTCAAAGTTGCCGCCTTCCTGCACGTTAAAAAGTGAGATGACAAAATCGGCTTCCTCGTTGCCCAGCACCTGTTTGAGCTCTCTCGGCGTCCACAGATAAAACAAGCCCTCCTCGCCCTCGCTGTCTGCGTCTTCTGCGGAGTAGAAGCCGCCTTCCGGCGCGGTCATATCACGGAGCACATAGGTGAGAACTTCGCGGGCCGTGCGGGCATACTGTTCTTTGCCGGTGGCCTGGTAGGCTTCGACGTACGCCATTGTCAGCATGGCCTGGTCGTAGAGCATTTTCTCGAAATGTGGCAGCAGCCAAACACGGTCGGTGGAATAGCGGTGAAAGCCAAATCCCACGTGGTCGAAGATACCGCCGAGGCGCATCTGCTGCAATGATTTTTCCACCATTTCAAGGGCGTGAGGCTCGCCGGTGCGATACCAGTAGCGCAGCAGAAACAGGAAATTGTGCGGCGACGGAAATTTGGGGGCATTGCCAAAGCCGCCATATTGGCTGTCAAACTGATTTGCAAGCTGTGAAAGGGCTGTGTTCAGGATCGATTCATCCAGCGCCTCACCGGTTTCTACGGCCGTGTTGGTTTTGATGAAATCGACGATTTTGTCTGCGTCAGCCAGCAGGTCCTGGCGTTTCGTCTGCCATAGCTCGCTGATGCGCGGCACCAGGTCCAGCATGCCGATGCGCTGCGGCCGGCTTTCTTTCGGAAAGTAGGTCCCGGCAAAAAACGGCCGTTTGTCCGGCGTCATGACGATGGTCAACGGCCAGCCGCCGCTGCTGGTCATCATCTGGCAGACCGTCATGTAAATGTCGTCAATATCCGGCCGTTCTTCCCGGTCCACTTTAACGGCCACAAAATGTTCGTTCAACAGACGGG
>CAZVSL010001058.1:0-1166 GCA_964629935.1 uncultured Calditrichaceae bacterium
CGGCGCCGCGCCTGAGCTGGTGATTGTCACCGGTTCCGGAGGCGGCGGCAGCAACCAGGCGCCGGTGGCGGTGGATGACAGTGAAACATCTATCAACGGACAACCTGTGCCCATAGATGTCACCCTTAATGACTTAGACAATGATGGTAGCATCGATGTGTCAACGGTTGCACTCAGCAGCTCGCCGCAAAATGGTACGGCAACGGTGCATGATCCGGTTGTAGGTGTGATTACGTATGCACCCAATACCGGCTTTGTGGGTACGGATTCATTCACTTATACCGTTCAGGACGATGAAGGTGCATCTTCCAACGTGGCGACAGTCACGATTCAGGTAACGGGAGCAAATCTGCCGCCGGTTGCAAATGAAGATGCGGCGACGACGACGGCGGGCGTGGCTGTTACTGTGGAAGTTCTCAATAACGACTCAGATACGGATGGTAGTATTGACGCAACGACAGTGGCCATCACGGCTGCGCCTGCAAATGGTAGCGTCGCTGTCAATAGCAGTACCGGCAGCGTTCTCTACACGCCCAACTCTGGATTTGAAGGTCAGGATCAATTCAGCTATACAGTTGATGACAACGAGGGCGCTACTTCGAATGAAGCGGCTGTCACCGTCACTGTGGAAGCTGCCAGTAGTGGTGAGACTTTCACCTTCGAGCCGACGGATGATGGGCAGGTTAAGTTGACCGAGTTTGGCAACAACTACGGTGATAAAGGCACCATGAAGCTGGACCAGGAGAAGTTTGAATCGTATCTGAAGTTCAGCGTTACCGGCGTCAGCGGCACGGTTCAAAGTGCAAAGGTACGGTTGCTGGTCACAGATGATCCAAGCGACGGCTCTGATGACGGCGGCTCGATTTTCCTGGCATCCAATAATTTTTCAGGGACGACGACGCCCTGGGACGAAACCTTGCTCAATGCCGGTAACGCGCCAGACCTTATCAGTGGTAGTTTGAGTTCTGCCGGTCCGGTTGTGTCTCAGCAAGTTGTCGAGTTTGATGTTACCAGTGTCGTGAATGGCAATGGTGTTTACAGCTTCTGCCTCAGCAGCAACAGCGGCGATGAAGCGAAATACTTTACAAAGGAAGGCAGCGCAGCACCGCCAAATCTGATCATCTCCACCGGCAGCGGTTCAGGCGGAGGCGGAAACATAGCTCCGG
>CAZVSL010001059.1:0-361 GCA_964629935.1 uncultured Calditrichaceae bacterium
CGCCGAGTGCGCAACAACCCCTTTTTGCAATTGAGAGTTCGGCAGCATTTTCATGAAATGCGTAGCGCCCCGGATTTTAAAAGCGCCTGTGCGCTGGAAATTCTCGCACTTGAAGAACAGGTGTGCACAGCTCAGCTTGTCCAGAGAGGCACAGGTCAGCAAGGGCGTGCGATGCACATATTGCCGTACATTGTTTGCCGCTGTTTTGATGTGACCGAGGGTTAGCATGGTGTCCTTCTATTTCAGGCTGAATTTTGGTATTGTTAAACCTAAATTGAGCGATTCATGCAAGGAATCTTCACCAATGGGTTGTATGAAGAGTGTTCACGCGTTAGCGTGCAATTCCCGCCGCCCGGGCAAG
>CAZVSL010001059.1:371-1156 GCA_964629935.1 uncultured Calditrichaceae bacterium
AACCACCCCGCACAAGTGAATCGCTCGATTTAGGTTAAAATAACAAACCAGCCATCTGTTGTCAAGAAGCGACGCCGGTGCGTTGCACGTGTTGCGAGCTGAGAGTCGGTTCGCCAATCAAGTTCAGGATGCCTTGTTAGTTTTTGCTTTTAATAAAGTTAAGCCTTGAGGCACACAGGCGGGGATGGGAGTGTTTCGTGAGAAACGCCGTGATCTGAGTCAATATGAAGAATCTGTAAAAGGACATCAGCAGGCAGGGACCACTTGTGACTATTTGAAAAATTAGTCGCTGCGCTATGGGGGATCGCGCCGTCTTATTCGTATATCTAATAGAGGACATTGGCAATTTATGTGTTTTTGCAATGCCAGTGAGAAATCGACATCGAATTTCTCTATTCGGGTTAAGTGGTAATTTGAATTTGATCGACATTCCGTCCCCCATCAATTAGGACCTATCGCTATGAAAACTGCAAGTTCTGTTATTAGCGTTGGTGTGGTGGCACTCGCCATCTCGATTCTAACGATTGCGGCCACGGGTCAAACCAAGAGACCAGCATCATCGCCAGCTCATCTGAAATATGCAAAAGCACATACGCTGAAGGCACTAGATCAAAATCAGATCCGTCCGGACAGCACTCTCCTGAATATCAACAACTTCGCCATCTGGGTCTATGCCAATGGTATGACGGCAACCAAAATCATCGGTGAGGCGCAAACATGGGGCGCGTTCTATCCCCGTGGCACGGCCGGTGTGCTTTTCCAGGATGGCATGGTCTGGGGCGGCC
>CAZVSL010001060.1:0-1153 GCA_964629935.1 uncultured Calditrichaceae bacterium
AATCGATGCCATGGGGGGTGAAATGGGCATGGTCACAGACGATGCCGGCATCCAGTTCCGCATGCTCAATCGCTCAAAGGGACCGGCAGTCTGGTCGCCGCGCGCCCAGTGTGACCGGGGGCTGTATGCGCAACGCGTGCGCCAGGCCTGCGAGAAGCAAGCTAATCTCGATCTGCGCCAGGGCATGGGCATCGATCTGGAGATCAATAATAATCGCGTCACCGGTGTGCGCACGGAGTCGGGCCGGGTCATACCCGCAAAGTGTGTTATTCTGACTGCCGGAACTTTCCTGAACGGCGTCATCCATGTTGGCGAGGTACAGTATTCAGCCGGCAGAGCCGGAGAGTTCTCCGCCCGTGGCCTGACGGAATGCCTGGTCGAGCTCGGATTCGAATCCGGCAGACTCAAGACCGGCACTCCGCCACGTGTCGACGGCAGCACTATCGATTTCGCCAAGACGGAAATTCAGCCTGGCGACGATGAACCGACTCCTTTCTCTTACAGACACACGAGGCTCGAGCTCGAGCAGATGCCGTGTTTTCTGACTTATACAAACCTGGAAACGCACAAGGCGCTTGAGAAAGGCTTCGACCGCTCGCCCATGTTTACCGACCGAATCAAGGGCGTCGGTCCGCGTTATTGCCCGTCCATCGAAGACAAGATTCACCGTTTTGCAGACCGTGAACGGCATCAGATCTTCTTGGAGCCGGAGGGTCGCAACACGACGGAGTATTATGTCAACGGCTTCTCCACCAGTCTGCCGGAGGAAGTGCAGTACGAAGGCATCCGCACTGTGCCGGGTCTGGAGAACGTCAAAGTCACGCGTTTCGGTTACGCTGTGGAGTATGATTATTTTTCGCCGACACAACTCTATCCCACGCTTGAGACCAAGCGCATCGAACATCTCTTCTTCGCCGGGCAGATCAACGGCACGACTGGTTATGAAGAAGCGGCATGTCAGGGATTCATGGCCGGCGTCAATGCGGTTTTGAAGCTCCGCGCCGAATCGCCATTTGTGCTCGACCGGTCAGAGGCCTATGTCGGGGTGCTGATCGATGATTTGGTCTCCAAGGGAACTATCGAGCCGTATCGCATGTTTACCTCCCGCGCTGAGCACCGTTTGCTTCTGCGCCAGGACAATGCAGACCTGCGC
>CAZVSL010001061.1:0-1145 GCA_964629935.1 uncultured Calditrichaceae bacterium
CAGTTGTTCTACGGATTCATGCATCCGGACATCTTTTCACTGGATAAAGTTGGCGTGATCGCCTATGCTTTTACACACGTGTTTGGGAAGTGTGGTTTGACAGGACGCTGAAAATTTGTGTGACATTAATTGACCAAATAAGCAAAGGAGTTGAGCCTATGAATGATATTTGTGTTCCTCTGCCGAGACTGCCTGAAGCGACCCACGCTGAAGTCGAAGTAAAAGTAGCTGGCCGCACGCGCAGTTTCAACTATCGTGTCGAATCCTTTGATTGGCGGCCGGATGAAGGCACCCCGGGCCACGAGCGCTTCTCGCATCTCAGAACCGACCGCATCAACAAGCTGAAACGCTCCATCGAAGGTTACGACAAGAGCTGGGAGCTGGTGCAAATCTATAACCCCGGCCCGCGCGACAGACACATTCAGGTACTCTTCAGACAGAAGGCGAACTGACTGGTTTATTGGTGAAGGTAAGCCACCCTCAGATTGATCCTGCCACTGGCCCTGAAGCATGACGTGTTCACCGGGGTGAAGTGTGCCCTGCCTGGATCAGATGTACAGTTATTCCCAGACGTTACATTCCATACATATTCCTGCGCAATCGACCTCTGTTGCATCTAAGTCTATTTATAGATTTAAGTTGCTCACCTTTGACGTTTCATAGTGTCCCACAATCGAAAGGAACTCTAAAATGGACTTTAATGATCAGATTCAGGAACTTGTGACAGAATCGAAACTACACCCGATGAATTAGAAGCATACTACATAGTGAAATCAATTCTGAGAAAGACAGTTGACCCATCCCGAATCTCACATCGTGACACCATTAGCTATATGGGAATCTTGCTCGATGACAATAACAGAAAGCCGATCTGCAGACTCTATTTCAACGGTGAAAAGCGCAAATACGTCGCGCTGATGGACGAGAACAAAAAGGAGAATAAAGTACCAATCGAGGGCTTGAACGACATTTATCGTCTGGCAGAGAAGCTTGAAGAGACCGTCAGTTACTATGAAAGCAATGGCAATGGCGCAACAAGCGAGTGAGCGGTAGTTTAGCGGATCCGAAAATAAGGTAGAGTAGGAGACAGCGACAGTTCGTATTCGAACAGTTCTAGCCTGCATTATTCACAAATCGCCACCTCC
>CAZVSL010001062.1:0-1144 GCA_964629935.1 uncultured Calditrichaceae bacterium
TAAGAGCGTACGTAAGAAACTCCCGGGCCAGAGAGTATGATTTTATCAGCCAGACTTTTTCACTTCTGATAATAAAATCGTTAACCCGAATCAAGGTTTCCTGCATATCTTTATGAATATTCACAGGTACCATAAAGTAAGCGCGATAGGTGGCAGATTTAACACCTGCTGATCCTAATCGTCATTGTTCGCTCCCTTTTCCCGGGCATTGGGCCAGCCGCTATCATCAACTTCATGAATCGGGTCTAACAACAGGAGGTCTTGCATGTCTCTATATTTGTGCAACACCGGGGCAATGAATTTCAGTTTTTCCCCATTGACTTTTGTCTCGTCGAAGTTCCCCAGGCTATTCCTTTTTGAATCTCCAATGATAAGACCTTCTTCTAGCAACTCCCTCACCATTTCATCGACTGTGCGCTTTAGCTTATCCCGACCTTGGTCGTACCGTTCAGCGAGCACATCAGCGATTTCCTCGATGTTTGCGCCGTCCTTCAGAAGATTCCAGACCGTCGCCCCGGCACCATCCGTGCTGTAGTAATAGCCATTCTTCAGATTGACGATCACAACTTCCCCATCAATTGTTTCGTGTGCGATATCTGAGTTTTTGATTTTGAATCGAACTGAAGACTTCATCTCACCTCCTCTAAGGTGTACCGGCGACTCTTGTTTTGGTCGCATCACGCGCTAAACTTCAAATTGCACGCCAAATGAGCCTGATAAATAGACACAATTTGCACCACGACATTAACGTAGTATCTATGATAATAGGCCCATACAAATGAGATTGCGTAACAAAACTACTTTGAGGCAAGCCCAAAAGAAGGCCCAAGCCGTTATCTATATTTGCGGGGACGTTCCCTGTCCTAAGAAGTGTGGGAAGAAAACTGTTCCGGATTTTACAAGAAGAATCAGGATGTGAAGTATTTGGGGAGATTCTAAGAAGACTTCAGTAGTGCCCTGGATCACAACAAAAACTCAGTGCCGAGGGCCGGACTCGAACCGGCACGGAGACAAGTCTCCGAGGGATTTTAAGTCCCTTGCGTCTACCAAATTCCGCCACCCCGGCGTGGGGAGCTGCTTGAGTATGGGGAAGTTTTAGCGGTTCGAGATAATCGTTGAGGCGGCGATCGGACTTGAACCGATG
>CAZVSL010001063.1:0-1142 GCA_964629935.1 uncultured Calditrichaceae bacterium
TCGAACACGAGATCAAGCCGCGTGAAGAGGCCGTGCAGGAGTATGAGGAGATCGTACGTCGATCCATTGATCCGCTGCTGGCGGAAGAAGTAGGCGAGAATGAATTCAGGCTGCGGCTGTTTCCGCTGCCGCCGCTACAGGAAAGGCGTATCGAAATCACCTATGTGCAGCCATTGCCCTTGCGTCAGGACGCAGTCGAATTCCTGCTGCCGCTCGTTCTGACTGATTATGACGCCGGCGAGACCGACAGCGCACGGGTAACAATCGACCTGCAAACTCAGCATCCAATTGCTTCTGTCACCCCCGGAGCACAGGTGCCGGAGCAAACGACCACCATCGAAAGAATAGACGGCAGCCATTACCGGGTGTCCTTCGCACAAACGAATAAGATATTCGAGTTTGATTTTTCATTCAGCTATAGCTTGACACAAGCTCAGGTGTTCAGCTCGCTGGCATATCAACCTGATAAGGCTGCTGAAGATGGTTTCTTCCTGCTGTGGGCGCGACCGCCGGATGATTTCTTTCCCGAAACTGAAACGCCGCGACAGGTTGCCCTCTGCGTCGATATCTCAGCAAGCATGATCGGAGACAAACTCACACAGGTGAAACAGGCCCTGGTCGCGATTTTGTCTGAGCTACGGCCGCACGACCGGTTCAGTGTGGTGACGTTCAATACCTCGGTTAATACTTTCTCCGATACGCTGCTACCGGCTGATTCACTCAACCTGGCGCAGGCGACGAGCTTCATTCAGACATTGTCCGCAACCGGTCTCACCAATATGAATGCAGCTCTGCTCGAAACCCTGGCCATGTTCGCAACAACCGAAGGTCCGGCGCAGATCCTGCTCATCAGCGATGGCGAGCCAACTGCCGGCGAGACGAGCACGGATCAGATTCTCAGCAATGTCAGCGCTCACAACACAGCCGGAGTCGACATTTTTCCGGTGGGCATCGGCTCTGAGACGAACCGCAGCTTCTTTGAGGCGTTGGCGCAACAGAATGGCGGCCGGGCGTTTTTTATAGACCGCACCGATGAGTTACGGCAGCAACTCACGCACATCTTCCGGCAAGTCAGTGCACCGCTTCTGACTTCTGTCGAGATCGTGCATGGCGGCGTGACCACTTACGATGTGCTGCCGCAG
>CAZVSL010001064.1:0-1141 GCA_964629935.1 uncultured Calditrichaceae bacterium
TTCAGCCTGGTCATCAATGACAATAATCTATTGTAAGTACAACGCTTAAGCACGCTAAAAAGTGCTTGCAAATCTTCATTTTTTTGTCTATACTAAACACTGTCGAAATCCGGTACAAGAGTTGGTTGTCGGATTTCCTGGCGCTGTTCTTTGACAGTTTCTCTGCTCAACAATAATGATTAGTTGTTGGGATTACTCATTAACAATGATAATGAAGGAGTATATTTGATTAGCTAAGATGAAAAAGGAAATCGTAATTAATTCGTCTATTGGAGAGACACGAATTGCCATTTTGGAAAATCGACGACTGGTTGAGCTTTTCGTTGAGCAGCCCGAACGTGGAAGGATGGTCGGCGATATTTATCTGGGACGGGTGGTGAAAGTTGTGGAAGGAATGCAGGCCGCTTTTGTGGACATAGGCCACGAGCAAGATGCCTTTCTGCATTTTTCAGATATTGGAAATGAGATTGTTGACTATAGGACCTTCATCAATTTGAATGGAAGACGTAAACCAAGTAGAGATCGAAATCGTCGTCCCATTCCCAGGGAAGGTCAGAATATCCTGGTTCAGATTATCAAAGAGCCCATCAGCCGCAAAGGCGCACGAGTTTCGACAGAATTATCTTTTCCGGGAAGATTTCTGGTCTTGGTGCCCAATTCAGAGGTTGTAGGAGTTTCCAAGAAGATCTATCGCCTAAAGGAAAAACGTAATCTAAAGAAGATAGTTCATAGCATCAAGCCAGAGGGTTTTGGAGTTATTGTCAGGACAGTCGCCGAAAAGAAGGATAAGCAGACTTTGCAGACTGACCTGGATGGGCTCCTGAGACAATGGAAGAAATTAGAGCATAGACTCAAAAAGGCATCACCTCCTGCCCTTATTTACAAAGACGTCACCATGGCCTCAAGCGTTATTCGGGATCTGTTCACGAATGATGTAACCAGGGTCGTAGTAGATTCGAAAAAGCTTTACAGAGAAACCACCAATTATTTGCGAGATGTCGGTTCCACCTTAGCGGGGCGTGTCGAGCACTACAGTGGTAGAAGGCCAATTTTCGACCATTTTGGCATTGAAAGTGAATTTGAAAAGAGTCTCTCCAGAAAAGTTTGGATGCCGAGCGGTGGTTATATAATATTCGACCAC
>CAZVSL010001065.1:0-1138 GCA_964629935.1 uncultured Calditrichaceae bacterium
GCTCCCGGAGCGATATTCTCCCAGTATTTTGAGCTCGCGCGTGACGCGCGTCAGATCACGAATGGCTTCATCGAAGTCATGGCGCTCGAACCATTCCACATCAACATGAAAAGCGTATTCATCCGGTTGCCCGGGAATGGGGGTCGATTGAATCAGGCCAAGATTCAAACCATTATCGCGAAACACGTTCAGCGCCTGTGCCAGCGCCCCGACTTTGTGCATGATATGAAAGCTTAAAGAAGCTTTGTTGGCCATCGGGTTTGGCGCCGGCGTCTTGCGCGGGCGCGCCACAACCAGGAAACGCGTGTAGTTATCCTTGATGTTTTCGATCGACTCCGCCAGGATATCAAGACCGTAGCGTTCAGCCGCTAACCGGCCGGCAATGGCAGCCACGCCCTTCGCATTGGTCTCACGGATATTGCGCGCGCTGTCGGCAGTGTCATGCGTTTCCACCGGCACGATTGCAGGATGCGCTTCAAGAAAATCGCTGCATTGATGCAAAGCAATGGGATGAGATTCAACCGAGCGAATCTGTTCAAGCGTTCGGCCGGGCAGGGCCATCAAGTTTTGCTGGATGTGGAGATAAACTTCTCCAATGATAGTGACATCGGAATCGAGCAGCAAGTGGTAATTCGGCAGAATGCAGCCGGACAAGGTGTTTTCAATCGCCATAACCACGAAGTCGACTTCGCTGGCGAGCAATTGTTGAATCTGTTGCCGGAACGTACGGCAGGGACTGAGATCAAAGCCCTGGTCCCGGAAGAACGTTCGTGCCGCCATGTCATGAAAAGACGCCGGTCCTCCCTGAATCGCAATTTTGATGTCCGGTTTCATTTTGCCCTCGAGATAATCCCAAACAAAAAAGGCCCCGATTTTTGTCGGGGCCTTTGGTTATTCGCTGTCTTAATCCGCGCTTCGATGCACAACCATCAGGACCCCGGTGCGGAGCCAAAAAAGATAAAATAAAAGAAACGAAAGGTTGTGTAGAAATAAGTGCGCATGAATTGTGCAATCCAAGATTGAAATGTGAGAAAGAAT
This sequence comes from uncultured Calditrichaceae bacterium, assembly GCA_964629935.1. Classification (GTDB taxonomy): domain Bacteria; phylum Zhuqueibacterota; class Zhuqueibacteria; order Oceanimicrobiales; family Oceanimicrobiaceae; genus CAZVSL01. The sequence goes on from CAZVSL010001065.1 coordinate 1,039, forward strand.
AAGAAAGTTTGAACTGAAAGTCAACAAGAATTCTTAGCCCGACTTATTCACAAAAATGCGCTGCGCCTATGGAAAGTCTCCGCTCAACAACAGCGGAGCT
>CAZVSL010001066.1:0-1136 GCA_964629935.1 uncultured Calditrichaceae bacterium
CATGCCCGCACTTTCCACTCCTGCGTTGGACGCGTCGCAACCATACCACGTCCCGCCAGAGCACAGCAGCCCATCCCTAAGAACCCCTGTGGCATAGCACGTTCCGTCAAAAGCGCAGTCATTGCTTGAGCTGCAGCACACGCTCGAACTCCCGCTCCCCCGCCTCGTCTCACCAGAGTCATCCCCACAGCACCACTTCTGAGTCCCGGAATCCCAGTTATCTTCACCATACGTGTTGCCACAACACTCGCACTTCGTCCGCGAACTATCCTGCTCACCCGAACAATCGAGGGAATTGCATTCGCAGGTAGGAACAGAATTGATGCAGAAATAAAACGACGACTGCTGCGAACACACGTCGTTTACCGACATCGTCTCACACTCATCTGGACAACTAAAAGACCCGTCCAAAACGAGATAGCAACTGCCAGACCAATCAGCCCACGCGCAATACCCGCAAGCGCTAGCGCCAAAAACGCCTTGAGACATTGAAATAAAACCTACAACCATAACAAAACAGCCAAGCCACCAGGCAAAACGCGTCACCATCTTTTTTTCACACCACAAAAGGACACCCACCTATAAAAAGGTTTCTCTCGTCACCGCAACTCACCCGCTTCAATCACGTCCTTCCACTCCTCATACTTGTCAAGGCACGCACGCTGCTAGATTGCCAACGCATATTCCTCGCACGCCTGCATGGAACGGGGAACGTCGATCTCAGCATAAGCCTTCCTGTAAGCGACGGTGTCGGAAAGATCAGCCTGAGCATCCTCCACGCGAGGCCCTGGCACACGTTCCGGACCAAGCTGAACAGATTGCAGGATAAACAAGCCAAACACGATAATGACTAGCACGACATACCCGATCATTCGGTGATGGCGCCTAATTTTAAACATGTCGTAGATAGAGCGTTCTACGACCTCAATGTCGTGGCCTGCCTCAAGAAGCTTCTTGCGAATGACGCTAACTGGCAGGCCCTTTTTATACTGACGCTCAATGTAGTCTATCAGAGCGTCTGCCCATGACGTGAGTAAGTCAATAATTCAACTAAATTTCTGTTTGGAAAACATATAAAAGATGGCTCTATGTCGTTTTGTGTGGGTAGCTGCACATCATTCTTTGCTATCACCGTC
>CAZVSL010001067.1:0-1134 GCA_964629935.1 uncultured Calditrichaceae bacterium
ACGGTCATTACCATAGTTATGGCCAATTTCATGTCAAATACGGCGACAGCCAATTTGCTTATGCCAATCGTGGCCGTACTTGGGAGCACGCTGCCCGGCCTTGAAGCCATCGGTGGGAGCACGGCGATAATCGTTGTGACAGCCTTTGCGTGCTCCCTGGCTATGTGCTTGCCAATCAGTACGCCGCCAAACGCCATGGCGCATGCCACCGGTGCTTTCAAGACGCACAGCATGATGCGCGCCGGAGCATTGGTGGGCGCAGTGGGTTTGGTTGCCGCTTATGTTGTGGTTTATATTGCGTTCTAACCTGGGGAGGAATCGATAACTACTGCCTTCCTGCTGTTCTCGTCAGCTACGAGGTAACCGAAGTTGCGATCCCCACCTGTGGCAAATTGTTTAACCAGCATCTGAACTCTTCTGGTTTCAATTAATGCTTTCTAACACTCCCAATCTAAAAGAAACAATTTGAATCTGTTTTGTCAAGAGGAGTCCTGACTTGCAAATATCGTTCTGGTTTCGTATCAATATTGACGGATAACAGAAGAAAGATTTGCAAGCTGACTTCAGTCAAACCGAGTGTGGCAGTTAAAGAAGCCGGGGCAACGGGACCAGTAAGTTCCGTCGCCCCGTCATTTGTCAACGAGTCACTGACTGATTCCATCCGCCTAACTTGTTCAAAATTTGTATGATATGATACTATTTCAATATCGTCAGCTTCCTCGCCTGTACGAACTCTCCGGTCTGAATGCGATAGATATAGATACCACTGGGTAGATCATCGGCATCGAAAACCACCTCGTGCGTGCCCGAACCGAGCGCTTCATCTACGAGTATGGCGACCTCTCTGCCCAGCAAATCAAATACCTTCAGCTCGACATTTGTGTGCCTGGCAAGAGTAAACTGAATGGTCGTCGAAGGATTAAATGGATTTGGATAATTTTGTGAAAGTTCAAATGCCTGCGGTATCTCCGATACCCGGTCGAGGACTGCTGTGGGTAAGTCGCCATTGAATTTTGCGATCCTGCCATCAGGGCCTGCTGCCCAGCCGGTTGTTGCATCTACGAAGCTAAGTCCGGCGAACAAATCTAAACTAAGGTTCAACCAGTTCGAGCCGCCATCATCGGAATAGACAGC
>CAZVSL010001068.1:0-1126 GCA_964629935.1 uncultured Calditrichaceae bacterium
TGCCTGCAACTTCCACGCGCTGCACCGCTCTGGGCATGCCTGCGAAAATCACGGCGTCAGCCAGCAGTCCGTGGTCAGAGCATGCAAGGGATGGGTCGTCGGGGTTAAGGTAGACGAAATCCTGCCGCCATGCATCAGGGCGCCCAATGGCGCGATAACCGTGCGCCGTACCCATAGCAAGCAGCGCCGGCGCCTCCGCTGCAACTGTACGCGCTTCGGTACGCGAACGCTCGTCCAGCTCGATGGCGCGCAGCTCCTCAAAGGCATCGCTGCTGGCGTGGCTGTCGACGCCGACACAGATTTGCGCGCCGGCTTTGATCAGCTCTGATGTTGGCGCAAGGCCATCTCCGAGATCGCGCTCAGTCGTACGGCAGAGACAGACGGTAGCCTTTGCCTGGCCTAATAGTCTGATTTCGTCATCGCTCAGATGCGTCGCGTGAATGGCCACGAAGTTCTCATCCAGCACCCCGGCATCGGCCAGCACAGCGACAGGCGTTTTGCCATACTCTAGTTTGCACTCTTCGAGCTCGCGCCGTTGCTCCGCAACGTGCATGTGCAGGGGCAGTTTGTTGCCACGCGCGAATTGTGCCAGCTCTTTGACCTGAGCGAGCGGTACGGCCCGAATACTATGCGCCGCAACCGCAATCCCCACCATGTCATCATCCTTGTAGCTTTGTTGCAGCCTTTCTATATCTTGCAAGACGGGATCAAGGGAATGGTCCGCAAATCGCTTTTGAGCTGGTGTGAACTCCTGCCGGTAGCCGCCGCGCAAATAGGCAGTGCGAATCAGAGTGATGCGAATACCCGCAGCTTTTGCTGCCCGAATAACGGCATCAGCCAGGACTGTGCGTTCGGAATATGGGGTTCCTTCCATGGTATGGTGCACATAGTGGAATTCCCCCACCGCTGTCACACCGGACATGGTCAACTCAACGAAGGCAAAGTGGGAAATATCGAAAATGTCTTCAGGAGTCAATTTTTCGACCAGTTCGTACATGAGACCACGCCAGCTCCAGAAGGAGCCGGGCGTATCTGCTCTGCGTTGAGTGCGTCCGCGCAGGGCGCGCTGAAAGGCATGCGAGTGCGCCGTGGCAAATCCGGGCAGACGAATGAGATTTGTATCTTT
>CAZVSL010001069.1:0-1117 GCA_964629935.1 uncultured Calditrichaceae bacterium
GTGAAATCGGCCATGCAGTTGCTCAAAGAATCATCCGAAGAACATAGCTTCGAAGCATGGTGCGACATTGCCGGTCTGTCGCCAAAAGATGTCATCAGCGTGACCCGCGAATTGACCAGCTACGGCAAACAAGCTTCGGTAGATCTACACCGCGGGCCGGCGCAGCACACCAACGGCTTTTACAACGTGCTGGCCTGGATGTCTGTCAACATGCTGCTGGGCAATATCGATTGGAAAGGCGGGTTGAGCAAAGCCAATACCTTCGGCTACAACGGCAGCAAAGGGGGTCCCTTTCGGCTGGACAAATTCCCCGGCAAAATGCATGGGTTTGGCATCAACTCCATCCGCTATGGCATGGATTACGAGAAAACCACCATCTTTGAAGGGTATCCGGCCAAGCGCAACTGGTACCCGCTGGCCAGCGATATTTACGAAGAAATCATCCCGAGCATCGGCGATGCCTATCCTTATCCGGTAAAAGCGCTGATCTTTTATATGGGCGCTCCCACTTATGCCCTGCCCGCCGGTCATACCAATATCGAGATACTGGCCGATGTAGAAAAACTACCCCTGTTTATCGCCTCGGATATTCTGGTGGGCACCACATCCATGTATGCGGATTACATCTTCCCGGATCTCAGCTATCTGGAGCGCTGGGAATTCCAGGGTTCGCATCCGAATATGCCCAGCAAAATCGAGCCGGTCCGCCAGCCGGTGATTCCGCCCATTCCCGACAGCGTGACTGTTTACGGCGAAACGCAGCCTATCTGCCTGGAATCGATGTTTATGGCGCTGGCAGAAAAACTGGGCACGCCATCTTTTGGCAAAGATGCCTGTGGCAAAGGGATGGATTTAAACCGGCCGGACGACTTTTACGTCCGCGCGGTGACCAACATCGCCATCGGCAAAAAGCCGGTACCCAAAGCATCCCGGCGCGAACTGGAAATTTTCAGTAAGAGCCGGCGGCATCTGCCCAAACACGTTTTCGATGAGGCGCGCTGGCGCCAAATTGTCGGAGAGGAAAATTGGGCACACTTTGTCTATGTGATGAATCGCGGCGGACGGTTTGAAGAGCACCATGAAAGCTTTAAAGGCGATAAACTGGCGCATCCGTATG
>CAZVSL010001070.1:0-1114 GCA_964629935.1 uncultured Calditrichaceae bacterium
CGCCGTGTTCAGCTCCCAGCGTTTTCGTTGCAGTCCGTTGCCATGCACCGAAGGCCAATAGCCGCGCGGCGCCATCGAAACGTGGTTGCTGTTTGGATCCGTGACCATGAGCAAAGCGAGTGCGCCACGGCGGATTGCGTTTCGTACTTTGGCTTCCATCTCCCCGTGCCTGGTCAGCTTGGCGCCATCAAAGATGCTTCTGGGATCGTGCTCACGGGGTTCGTGCCGCAAGACCAGCACGATCTTCTGCCGGACATCTATGTTGCTGTAATCATCATAGTTGAATTCCGGCGCTGTAATGCCATAGCCGGCAAACACCACCGGCGCGTTGAGGTTATTCTCACCGGTAAGTCGTGTGGGGATAAAATCACTCTTGAGTTTGAAAGCGAGCGGTTTTTCACCTCTCTTTTCCGGCAAAAGCGCGAGCGCCGCCCGCTGCAGGTCCACGTGCATGATCTCGAATTTCTGATAGTACGTGCTGTCATCGGCAACCGGCAGTAATCCGTATTCCGAGAACTCGTTGGCGATATACTTGGCTGCCAGCCATTGCCCCGGCGTGCCGGTTTTTCTTCCCTGAAATTGCTCCGATGCAAGAATGTCAACGTGGCGTTGCGCTTCTGACGCTGTAATCGAAAGCGTAGCGTGGCGCACAGGTCTGAAGTCATTTCGCCTGCTCTTGCCCGTCTCCGCCAATACCTGTGCGGTCCCAACATAAAGAACGAGGAACAGGATCGAAACACTTCTCAAACGCGCGTCAAATGTCATGGTCATGATATAGAATAAAGGGCGAGTACGAAACCATTTAGCTGCCGTTCTGCCGTGCCTAACGCAGTTTGGTCGAGCGCTAAAACCTAAGAAAGAAATTGCTCAAAAACAAGGCAAATCGATTGCGTCCGTTGTGTCCCCGGACACACGAATTATGTGAATGGCGTAACAAAAGTTTTATTCCGTTCATGTCGATAGAGTTGTTACGAATCAGAAACGTTTGGAAGGTGACCATGGTATTCAGGCGTTATGCGCTGGTTTTGGTGATTTTTGGGATGACCGCACTGACCCAGGCCAGCGCCGCAGTCAGGAAGGCGGATGTTGCTCCGCCAGAGTATGTTCAATCGCT
>CAZVSL010001071.1:0-1110 GCA_964629935.1 uncultured Calditrichaceae bacterium
CAAGCGGCTTTTTTAACAGCGCTATTGAGGTGAACCTAAGCAGCAGTTTGGATGAGGTTACCATCCGCTACAGCACCGACGGCTCCTCCGTAACAACAGAAAGCGAGCGTTATGACGAACCCGTCGCACTGTCATCTACGACCATCTTGCGGGCGCGCGCTTTTGTTGACAGCACGCCCGTGAGTGACGACCTCAGCCAGATCTATGTCATTGGCTACAAAGGTCATCTGCCGGTACTGTCGCTGGCCACTGATGAAAACAATCTGTACGGCGGTCAGGGAATTTTCTCGAATCATGAAAAAGAAGGCCGGGAATGGGAGAGACCTGTTTCGGTCAATCTTCTGGAATTGGACGGCTCCGGCTTTCAGGCAAACGCCGGCGTACGTGTACACGGCTCGCATTCACGTTCCTATCCCAAGAAATCCATGCGGCTTTACTTTCGCTCCGATTATGGTCCCCCTGAGTTGCGGTACAAACTGTTTTCACAAAAAGACCTGGATGAGTTCGATCAGTTGGTCGTACACGCCGGCGGCTCCTTCGACCAGTCGTTTGGCAGCGAGGAATGGACCCTGCTGCGCGACCCCCTGAATCACACATTGCTGGGCGAGCTCGGCGGTGCGGTGTCATCGCATCGGCCGGTGATTTTGTATCTCAACGGCAAGCTCTGGGGCCTGTACATGCTGCGCGAGCGCATTAACGATGACTATCTGGCAGGCAATTATGAGGTGCAGGATGCCGATTTACTGGAGTGGGCCTTCCGCGAAACTCCCTGGGTTAAGGCCGGCGATTTGCAAGCCTGGCGCGACCTGCACGGCTTCTTCAATGACCATGATATCGATAGTGACGAAAGATTTCAGGAGGTCGCGGATATGATCGATTTGGATAATTTCATTGATTATCACATTCTTCAGATTTACACCGGTCACAAGGATTGGCCGCATAACAATTCTTTCTTTTTTCGGGAAAGGCGTCCGGGCGCTAAATGGCGCTGGATACTCTGGGATGCTGAAAGCACCTACCGCAAACACAGGATCAATTCTCTGGTCTGGTCGACGCGGGACACTGTGCGCACCGACATTTCGGAGCGCGACTCAGAAGCACAGTTGTTTG
>CAZVSL010001072.1:0-1109 GCA_964629935.1 uncultured Calditrichaceae bacterium
TGGCACACGACGATCTTTCCGCCGTACTTTGTCAGCGGGGCTATCTTCTCCGGCTTTGCCATGGTGATCACGCTGATGACCCTGGCACGCAAATTTATGCGGCTGGAGAATTACATCACCGTGCGCCATTTCGAGAACATGGCGAAGGTGATCATCATCACCGGCGGCATCGTGGCGCTGGCGTACCTGACCGAGCTGTTCACCGCCTGGTACAGCGGCAATTTGTACGAAAAGTACGCTTTCGCCAACCGCGCCTTCGGCCCATACTGGTGGGGCTATTTCATCATGGTGGGGTGCAACGTGCTCATTCCGCAATTGTTCTGGTTCAAGAAAATACGCACCACCATCTGGATGCTGTTTGTGATTTCGATTTTCATCAACATTGGCATGTGGTTCGAACGCTTCGTCATCGTGGTCACCTCGCTGCACCGCGACTTCCTGCCATCGAGTTGGGCCATGTACACGCCGACGTTCATCGAGGTGGCGATTCTCATCGGCAGCTTCGGGCTGTTCTTCTCGCTGTTTCTGGTGTTCATCCGCGTGCTGCCGGTGGTGTCGATCAGCGAGGTCAAAGGGGTGTTGAAGTACGGGCGGAATGGAGGGCACAATAAAAAGTGAGCAAGAGCCACGGATTCACACGGATTTTCATTGATGTTTTATTGGTTTGAAAAAAGGACAACTTGCAGAACGTCTCGCGCTCCTTCAAAGAGTGTCTTTATAAAAAATGAAAACCAAAATCCGTGTTTTATCAGTGTGAATCCGTGGCTAAGGACGTTTGGCTCTTCGGGTATCCAATTTAAGGATATAAACGGATGAAGACACGGATAAAAGACAACACAATCTGTATGCAAATCAAGTATTTCATCGGTTATTACGACGACGAGGATGCCATCTTGAACGCCGCCAAAATCTGCCGGCAACGCGGGCTGCGCGTCTACGATGTCTTCACGCCGTACTATGTGCACGCGTTGGATGAGGTGCTGGAGGTGCCGCGCACGCGCTTGCTGTGGATCGGGGCGTTTGCCGGACTCGTGGGGCTACTTCTGGGTGTAGTCTTGCAGGTGTGGACTTCGGCGCACGACTGGCCGCTGGTGGTGGGCGGCAAGCCG
>CAZVSL010001073.1:0-1106 GCA_964629935.1 uncultured Calditrichaceae bacterium
TCGAGATGCAGAATCGCGTCTTCGTGATGGCGCAATATGGAAGCCGGGCAGGCGGAGGAGATTTCGCCCTGCAAGGCCCGTGTCACTGCATCGCGTTTGCTGCTGCCAGGCACGACGACAGAAACAAACCGGGCTTGCAGCAATGCTGGTATCGTTAGTGTCATGGCTTTGTGGGGCACGTCCTCCAGCTTATCAAAACAGCCGTCATTTACCTGCTGCTGGCGGCAGGTTTTATCAAGCTCAACTATCTTGACGGTTTGCGGGTCGTCAAAATCAGCTACCGGCGGGTCGTTGAACGCCAGGTGTCCATTTTCGCCAATGCCCATGCAGGCAATGTCGATAGGGGCTTGTCGCAAGAAGCCTGTATAGCGGCGGCACTCGGCCTCGATGTCTGCCGCATTGCCATGCATATAGTGCACGGCGCCGAAATCGACTTTCTCGAACAAATGGCGGCGCAGGAAATTTCCGAATTTCTGCGCCGCATTCTCCGGCAAACCGATGTATTCGTCCATGTGAAAAGCCGTGACGCCCTGCCAATTGATATCGGGAAAGGAGGTCAGCGCTTGCAAAAACTCATGCTGGGAGGGCGCTGCGGCAAACACCATGCGCACCGCACTGTGCGTCTTGCTGAGCTGCCGGATGCGGGATCGTACAACTTCAGCCGCGGACCGGCCCATTTGCTCTCTGTTAGAGTAAACACGAACACGCAGTCGCCCGACGGCAAATTCTCTCTTTGGTTTTATCGAGGTATTCAAGGTTCCTGTGCTAAAGAATGGGTTTGGTTCTGTCAGATACTCCGGGCCGTCTCAAAAGGGGCGAAAGCCCCTCAGACCTGGTTTGGTGCTCTAATGATTCCCCGCGCTCAAGCACGGGGCTAATAATATGTTTTTCAGAACATTAACCTCGTCTTTCAAGGGCGGGGGATGAGAGTGTGGATAATCCATGCATCCGGCAACTCGTATGATAGTCTTGTCATTTACTCACTATTGGATATCAACTTTGCCGCCTCCAGCGCAGCAAAAATGGTAGCCCCCAGACCGCGCGGGTCGTGGTCGAAGGTCTCGCGCTCAAAATAGAACGCGAGGCTGTTACCAATGCCTGTGCCG
>CAZVSL010001074.1:0-1104 GCA_964629935.1 uncultured Calditrichaceae bacterium
ATGTCACGGCGCTGGCCGCGCCATGAGCCGCCGCCAGGCCAAAAAAACCGCCAAAGGCCGCACCATTGCCCGCGAGCTTGAAGACCGCGGAATCATTGTGCAAGCATCTAGCCGCCGTACCATCGATGAAGAAATCTCCGAAGCATACAAAGATGTGACCCATGTGGTTGATGCCTGCGAGCTCGCCGGCATCTCGCACACGGTGGCGCAATTGCGGCCTCTGGGATGCATAAAGGGCTAGCTCTGCGACGCTGTTAATAGCCAGACTGCCGGAGGGAAGGCTTATCGAAGAGCTGAATATGGAAAGGGAACAAGCCAAAAAGCGCATCGAGGAATTGCGGCAGGCGATCGACCATCACAACTATCGCTACTATGTCCTCGATGATCCGGAGATCTCAGACGCCGAGTATGACCGGCTGTTTAGCGAATTAAAACAGTTAGAAGAAATATTTCCCGATCTGCAGACGCCGGATTCCCCCACACAGCGCGTTGGTGCTGCACCGTTGGCAGCATTTCGCACGGTTGCCCATGCCGTCCCCATGCTCAGCCTGGACAATGCGTTCAACAGCGACGAGGTGAGAGAATTCAATGAACGTCTCAAGCGGCTGCTCAAAACCGAGGATGACATCGACTTTGTCGTCGAACCTAAAATAGATGGGGTCGCTGTCGAGCTGGTGTACGAAAACGGCGGCTTTGTTCAGGGCTCCACGCGCGGTGACGGTCTTGTGGGCGAGGACGTCACCGCCAATCTAAGAACCATCAAGGCTATCCCCATGCGGTTGCGTACCGACGAGGTGGCTGCTCCTGAAAGGCTTGACGTACGCGGCGAGGTGTACTATACAAAGGATGGTTTCATCAAACTCAATAAGGAGCGGGAAGCACGCGGGGAGCCGACTTACGCAAACCCACGCAACACGGCAGCCGGCTCGCTAAGACAGCTTGATCCCAGAATTACGGCGCAAAGACCGCTCAATATTTTTGTACACAGTTTTGGCCAGGCCATCGGCTACACGTTCTCAAGCTACTATGAAGTCATCGAGACATTTCGCAAGTGGGGGTTGCGTGTAAGTCCACATGTCGAAGTTTGCGAGGGTGTCGCGGCGG
>CAZVSL010001075.1:0-1092 GCA_964629935.1 uncultured Calditrichaceae bacterium
AGGTCAAAAATGGAAGATGGGGTTGGCCGGATGGATACTTTCGAACAGCGTCCAGCGTTTCAATCCTACCATAGTGCGATTAAAAGATATTTCACGTTCGGAGTGATATGCCTGAAGCGCAAATGTTTCAATCCTACCATAGTGCGATTAAAAGAGAGAAAATAGCATAGCAAAAATTAAAGCAAATTTTCTGTTTCAATCCTACCATAGTGCGATTAAAAGGGCTTATTTCAGCTATTGAAAAGGCAGGATATAAAGTGTTTCAATCCTACCATAGTGCGATTAAAAGCGTGAGTGGGATACTGAAGGAAGTGCAGGAAGCTTTGTTTCAATCCTACCATAGTGCGATTAAAAGAACATTGGCCGTAAACTTGCTTTCGACAAATTGGCTGTCTGAGTTTCAATCCTACCATAGTGCGATTAAAAGTCTGTTTGAGGTGGACTAAAATGCGTAAGCTATTAATATGTTTCAATCCTACCATAGTGCGATTAAAAGACGACCTGGGAAATTTTTGCAGCAGACACGGATGAGTTTCAATCCTACCATAGTGCGATTAAAAGTCACTGGAATCGCCCATGTCTTGTCAGGAGTTTGTGTTTCAATCCTACCATAGTGCGATTAAAAGTTCTAACATGATAAGCATCTTTGGGGCGGGCAACGGTTTCAATCCTACCATAGTGCGATTAAAAGCGTCATTCGCAATTGTCATCACGCCCGTGTTTGACAAGTTTCAATCCTACCATAGTGCGATTAAAAGTTTGACCATGAAAACAATTTTAGTATTCCAGATACTCTGTTTCAATCCTACCATAGTGCGATTAAAAGAATCATCGTATGCCCGCAGCTAAATCCGGCAGAAACAAGTTTCAATCCTACCATAGTGCGATTAAAAGTTCGCCAGATTCCGATATCCTGATGTCTGGTCCGCGTTTCAATCCTACCATAGTGCGATTAAAAGTTCCGCCAGGGTATCGCGGAAGTCCTGTAAGCTCTGTTTCAATCCTACCATAGTGCGATTAAAAGTGCATAACCAAACCGCCAACACTCCAGTCTTCCGTTCCGTTTCAATCCTACCATAGTGCGATTAAAAG
>CAZVSL010001076.1:0-1085 GCA_964629935.1 uncultured Calditrichaceae bacterium
AACTTGATCACCACGCTGCATTCATTTCGAAAAGCCGATGGGGCCTGGAATGTCAATAACGAATTGCATCCTGATGCCATGGATCAGATGTGGTACGTGGTAACAAAGGCGAGAGTTTTTTCTGATGGTCAGGGTGGCTCAAGACTCGACTACAGTATCGATAATCACTGGGAGACGCTTGGCATAGTTGGCGACAGGTGGATATGGATTCGCGCTACGGATTCCAAGGGCAATGAGACGGTTGAAAAGTTTCAGGTCACAATCGTTGAGCCGCCGCCCGACGATGATGACGACGATCCTCCTACGGGTGGGACAGAAACTGAGTCTCCATCCCATTATATGCTGAAACAGCCTTATCCGAATCCATTTAACCCAGAAACGAGAATACAATATCAAATCCCATTGCCAAGCTATGTAAGGATGATGTTTACAATCTATTAGGTCAATTGATCAGCAATCTCGCAAATTCAGTTCAGAAAACAGGATTCCACAGAAGTGTATGGCCTATCCGGGTTTGGGTTAAGACTTCGAAATTTGAAACAGTAAAAGTATAGCTATCGGGATCAAGAAGTTCGTGGCTGCCGTCTTCAAAAGCAGTAAGCACATCTACGCCCAGGTCTCTCAGCCCATCGGTAATCGCACGCAGTACATAGTGGTCCATTTAAAGCTTTATTGCCATTTAAAGCACGCGGAATAAACCTGGCCAAGCGTTAGGTGTGGGTGCTGGTAGCCCAGTTCTTCAGGACTCCAGCCATACGCCTGTTTTTCCATGACGAGTTTGGTCACCCGCATATTGGTACCAGTGACAACTGATCGCTGTTTTGAATCCATAACAATATGGCGGTAATCGGTTCTATTACTGGCATGAATTGCTCCAACTTCTACTCGAGCCTTGTTTAATTCTCTGCAAGATATACACTTTACGTGCTTGAAACAAGAAACTTTAAAACATCATTCTTTGGCTCAACATGGGGTATCAGGTCAGAACCATAAACCACTCTGCACCCAGGTTTCTGACTTCGAAACTGTGCTGCGCAAAACAAAAACAATTTTATTTGGTGCTAAGGCCTTTTAGGTCTTTCCGT
>CAZVSL010001077.1:0-1077 GCA_964629935.1 uncultured Calditrichaceae bacterium
TTACGCGAGGCTAGTCCTAAAACTATTTCGGGGAGAACGAGCTATCTCCGAGTTTGATTGGCCTTTCACCCCTACCCACAGCTCATCCCCTAACTTTTCAACGTTAGTGGGTTCGGGCCTCCACGACCTGTTACGGCCGCTTCACCCTGGCCATGGGTAGATCACTCGGCTTCGCGTCTGCTCAACGTTACTCAATCGCCCTATTCAGACTCGCTTTCGCTACGGCTACAACTCTGAAAGTCTTAACCTTGCAACGCAAAGCAACTCACCAGCTCATTATGCAAAAGGCACGCAGTCGTTCGACCTTTGCAAGCAAAGATCAAACTCCTACTGCTTGTAGACATACGGTTTCAGGTACTATTTCACTCACCTTTCCCTCACGGTACTAGTTCGCTATCGGTCACAAGAGAGTATTTAGCCTTGGGTGGTGGTCCACCCAGATTCCCACAGGATTTCTCGTGTCCCGCAGTACTCGGGAAGTCAATCCAGAAAGCCATCTCCCTTTCTTCTACAGGGCTATCACCTTCTTTGGCTCATCTTTCCAGAATGATTCAAATAAGGAGATGGTTTTTTACTTTCCGACGCCTCTGCATCAGCGTCCGACTGACTCCCGCAACCCCGACCTTACAACGCATGCAGGCTTTAACATAAGATCGGTTTGGGCTAATCCCCGTTCGCTCGCCGCTACTTGGAGAATCACGGTTGTTTTCTTTTCCAGGAGGTACTTAGATGTTTCAGTTCCCTCCGTTTGCCTCACCCTGCCTATATATTCAGCAGGAGATTTCCGGCCATGACGCCGGAAGGGTTTCCCCATTCGGAGATCCTCGGATCTAAGATTGTTTGCATCTCCCCGAGGCTTATCGCAGCTTACCACGTCCTTCATCGCCTTCTTGTGCCAAGGCATCCACCGTATGCCCTTAGTAACTTAACCAAAAATCTTGATTAACAGCAGATGATTAGGTGCTCATTTCTCGAGAACCCGCTGTATTCTCAAATTGTCAAAGAACATCTACCTAATTAGAACAAACTTACATCATTTACAAACCTGTGGAGCTGATCGGGATCGAACCGACGACC
>CAZVSL010001078.1:0-1073 GCA_964629935.1 uncultured Calditrichaceae bacterium
CAAAGGGCCGGGCCGTGGATTTCGCGGCGGCCCGCCGATTCCGGACCTGACCGAAGAGCAAGAAGCCAAAATCCAGGACCTGAAGCTCGACATGAAAAAGGAGATGCTGCCGCTGCAAACAAAGCTGGACGCGTTAGATGCCGACGTGAAACTGGCAATGACGGCAGACAAGTTTGACGAGTCGAAAGTAAGTGGCCTGGTCAAGCAGATGCAGGAAATCAAAACGCAGATGCGCATGAAACGCATCCAGCACCATCAGGAGGTGCGCAAGCTCCTCACACCGGAACAGCGCAACGTGTTCGATGCACACCTGCTTTCCGACAGAGGCCGTGGACGGGGTCATGGAGATGGTGATGGCCGTGGTTGCGGCAAAGGACACGGGCCTTGTGGCAGAAGAGCGCGCTGAGGTTCGCTTTTTACGCCGCGCAGATCAGCCTGACTTGAGATTCAAGTCAGGCTTTTTTTATCAAGCCATAGTTGAACGGCCAAATGTCCGCATTTTCACGTCGCAGTGTGAGAATATCGTTTGCTTTTATGGGGTCAGAGCGCTAATTGGGTGGCAAGATGTTCAAGATGTCAGACTCAAAGAGATCACGGTAGAGCTACTAATCAACTTGCTACTCAACAAACTTGGGAATCTCACACGAGAGGAGATCCAGAAAATGACTGAACCATTGCTTTCAAACATCAAAAATACGCGTTTCTATCAGGAAGTCAAACAGGAAGGGATAGATGAAGGTGTGGAAAAGGGGAAAAAAGAAGGAAGAAAAGAAGGAAGAAAAGAAGGAAGGAAAGAAGGAAGGAAAGAAGGAAGGGAAAGCACCGCACGCAACATGCTGGCTAAAGGCCTGGACATTTCCTTGATTGCCGAGGTTACTGGTCTGTCAGAGCAGACCATTACAAAACTAAAGGACGATAACAATAAGTAGATGCCTTCGATATTCTCTATCAACAGTTTTCTATGGCCCGGCCATGCTGACGCAGTTGCCCATACACAGGAATTGTTATTGTCAAAACCCTCCGATACCTATGTGCCACAGATTCTCATTCTCAGACCTCCCGCTTACTTATCC
>CAZVSL010001079.1:0-1064 GCA_964629935.1 uncultured Calditrichaceae bacterium
AACAGGGGATGGTCGTTGACATAATTGAGGATAGTAAACCAATGTCCTGGCGGCGTTTCGGAATCCGGACCATCCGCCCAGAACTCGGCAAGGACGCGGGCATAGTCTCCCCGAGGCGCCATTTGTGGTTCGTAAGGCTCGCCGGTATACGGATTGAGGTCGTGTCCCAGGCTTGTGTCGCCGCCCTCTAGCAGGTCATAAAACTCGCGATAGCCTTCGATGGTTGTTGGCAATTCCGGAACGTTGCCGATGGCGCCCGGCGAGATATCCCACATCACGCCATCAGCCGGGTCCAGATGAGCGGACCAGACCGATACCAGGGCGAAGCCCCATTTGTATTCTTCGGATATGCCGCCCACGGCTGTGGTATCGATGTATGGCGGCGCACCCGGGTCGTGATAAACCCAGTATTGGTAGCCATCGCGCTCATAAAGCGTCAGGTCCTGTTCTGAGAGTGCAAAGGCTGAGACCTCGCCCCATTCCGGACTCAAAAAGTCGGGAGTGTTGAACGGGATGATATTACCTGCCTGGTCCACGAATGTATCGAGCGTGAGCGGCTGCCAGCGGTTCGGATACACGATATCCGGGTTCCCCGGAAACTCGACAACAAGCGGCGGATTGACAGGTTCATAGTAGCGATTGCTGTACTCATCCTGCTCCTTGGCGCCGTCCTGGTGGCCGAAAGCAATTAGATTTTCAGCGATATAATTTCCCAGGGCTGAGGGTGAACCGGAGGCATAATCTGTAGCGTCGAACAACTTATCGTAGCCAAGCTCATCCATGAGAGAATCAAAGCGGGCAAGGGAGCCGATGGCGCCCGGTGAATTAAAAAACCTGTACGTGAGCAAGCGATAAGCGGCATAGCTAATGGCTTGCTCTCTTGCAGCCCGAAGCTGCGCTGGTTCTGCTGGCGCCGCCACACCGTCGAAGGCGCAGGTAAAGCCATCGATGGTTTTGCCCAGGAAATACGTTTCCGCGACGGCATCATACGCCGCCCAGGCATCATACATGGCAACCGCAGTGTGGAACAGATTGCGCGCGTGCACAGTGGGACGGGCAAAATC
>CAZVSL010001080.1:0-1060 GCA_964629935.1 uncultured Calditrichaceae bacterium
CCGAGTGAAACTGATCCGGGTCTGAGTGAAATAACTGCATTCATAAATGAATACCCTGGCCTTCACGGAAAGGCCAGGGTATTTTTCAAAATGGATCCGATTTCACCCTCGTCTGAATTATTAATAGGTTGGGCAGTGCCACGCAGACTAAATTTGCTACAATCCTCCTTGTTTCCCATTTCCAATTACCGCATCTACAGCCTCTCGAATCACTTTCTCTGATAATTTTCCCCCATTAGAAATCATGCGCTCATTCACATAAACGTAAGGCGGCTGTAATTGGCCGTCTTCTACCATCCTCATCACATCTTTATGTTGAAATGAATCCGGTGAAAAAATTTCAATAAACGCCAAATCTATTTGATCGCCATACCGCAAATAAAGTCTTTTGCTTAAAAACTGAAACGCCGCCTTCCACGTTTTTCCGGGATCGCAACCCTCCACAGGCATGGCAAAAATTTTGACGGATACTTTATGATTTACTTTTTGCATATTCAATAGACACTATTGGAAATAAAGATTTTGACAGGATTAACAGGATATACAAGATTAAAGAATATTTGAAATAAATTGATCCTATTTTTTGACTTTCGTTATCCCTTAAATCGTGTAAATCCCGTCAAAAAAAATTATTTATTGTGAAGTTAAATGCTTTTTCAATTCAAGCGCTATCTTTTCGCTTTGATGATTCGGCATACTAACACGATGCTGCCGGCGCCGCGGTGGCGGCAAAATCGAATCCCAAAACCTCGCTCATCCCTGCATTACATGCCTGGAGCAATCCGATGAGTTGTTGCTGCGCTTGCGCGTATTCTCTTGATAATGGATGGCTGTCCAACTGCCTCTGCATGGCTTTATACCGGTCTATTTCTTCCTGAGTAAGTGTATTGTCATACTGTTTCTGCTGTAATTGCCGGGTGCGTGATACAAATTCATCGCGCAATTTTTTGGTTTCCGGATCGTTGTTATATCGCTCACGCGTGCTTTGAAACTGTTTCATCTCCTCCGAATTACGCACAAAACGGATAAATTCTTCTGCTGCCGGTTTAATGGTCATATC
>CAZVSL010001081.1:0-1057 GCA_964629935.1 uncultured Calditrichaceae bacterium
TAGTCATAAGAAACCAATACCAATACACTTGGTGGTGATAATAATGGCACCATTGAGCTTGAAAACGCAAAGTGTTTTCGGCCAGACACTAGTTAAGTTAGGCATTAGTATCCGTGTACCTGGCCGGCGCTCACTAACGCAAAGTCAATCAACATTAACCTCTCCAGTTCTTCTCTGCCCTTTCAAAAATATCATCAACAGATTGGCCTTTGTAGAGTTTTCTGGAAACCTCCACATAATCCGTTGTCTCTCTCTGCAGTAAGGCCAGAAAACGCAGAGCAGCAGAGGGACCGAGAGCTTCGTTTAGAGCCTCAATACCACTAATTCTAATTTTTGTATCATCCATTGCGTCGCTTTTTTTCATTGTGCTTCCTCCTGGCGAACGTAGTCTACAGGATTCATAATTACCGTTGTTGTGTCCAATTTCCTGGCATGTTTCAGAAGTTTGTCGTCACAAGTTAAAAAATATTCTGCATCAGCCTTTAGTGCACAAGCAACATGGATTGCATCTTTGGGTTCGAGACTCTCCTGCTGTTGCAATGACCTGGCCAACTTTAGAATCTCTTGGTTTGGCGCAATTCGTTTTGTACAAATGTCAGATAGTCGCAACACCTCATGTTTTCGTTCGGGGAAAGGGCAAAGCATATTCTCATCCTCGTGCATGAACGACCAAATCAAATCGATCTCATTTGCCTCTGCCCGGATGAATATCTCCATGCATGCTAATGCCTCCAGCCGTATCCTGACCTGCATTTGGTCATCAAAAGCGCGTTGAAAGCAATTGTAGTCTAAGTAAACTAGCTGCACCGAAATTCATTCACCAGGTCGAGTAGAATTATTCCATGTTTTTGGTAAGTGGAGTCTGTTGAGAGTAGGCAGATACCACCGGTCTAAGAACTGTTTGAATAGCAGGAGAAGCGTTCTCCAGCAGACAAATACTTTACCACTCTACCAATATCAAAATGATAGCAGAAAAGTAATTAAAAATCAACCTTTTCTTTTTTGTCCTCGGCGCTTTAGCATGGGTCGTTGAGGCGCTGCTGAAGCCACCGATCAC
>CAZVSL010001082.1:0-1047 GCA_964629935.1 uncultured Calditrichaceae bacterium
GATCAGAAATGGGGCGAGCGACCTTGCGCCTTCATCGAGCTTGCGCCCGGCGAGTGAGTTGAAGCTGTCTTTGCCGAGCACCTGATAGAAAGCATGATTGACATTCAAGCGACCGAAGTGGCCGTCGCTGGTCCAGCCAAGATAGAGCGCCTTGATATCGTGCGGCCGAACATTGCCAAGCACTGCCGGCCGCACAGGGATGCCGTTTTCATCGAAGTGCACGCTCTCTTTATCGTGGTTATAATGTACGCTGAATTGCGTTGTGTAGCCGAGTGTAATAAAATCCTGTTTGTACAGGTTTGCGACAAACACGTCCTGCTCACGGTCTTCGAAAATCGTGTTCAGCTCACTGTTGGTATCTTTTTCCAGCATCCGAAAATAGGCAAGACTGTACTGGTATTTATTATTGGCCGCACTGCCCAGCAACCTGGCGCCGAGGTTGAAGTCATCAAAGATGAAGCCACGAAAATCGCTTTTGAAAAACTGGATGCCGAGTTTTGTCGAAATAAAATCATAGCGATCACTGATATCGAACAGATGCTTTTCCAGGAACAATTCCTGAAAGGCAACGTGCTCGTCCATGCGATTGGCGCCTTTGCGCACGTTGATATTGACGTCGTTATTTTCACGCGTGTTGATGTAATTGAGGTTGAAAACCGGGGTTACTTTGATTTCAACATCGCGTGGTTTGAATGCCGTATTGCCTTTGTATAACTCAAACGTGAGCTTGAGATTTTCCTGCACAAAGAAGCGTTCTTCACGCCCAAAAAAGCCCTGGCTCAGGGGACGCGCCGTACTGATAGCACTCGGCGTTGGCACGGCGTTGAATTCCCCGAAACTCTGGGTGCTGGCAGTTAGAATGAAGAAGACATCGTCGCCGATGATCGGATAGTCTCCTTTCAGGATATTGCGGTTGTAGGGATCATACCAATGCCCATCGACATTAAGCTCGTATGGCGGCGGTTGAATGTCACGCCATCTATCAGGCAGAGGCTCGAAATCATCTGGCGCGGTCTCAGGGCTCGCTTTCGAGCTGTCCTGCCCGGT
>CAZVSL010001083.1:0-1044 GCA_964629935.1 uncultured Calditrichaceae bacterium
CGCAAAAGTATGCCGCGAAATGGCCGAATCAATGGAGACCACCATGAGGCCCCAACCCCACAGTTTCGTTTATGTCAATGTGCGAAAACATGCGTCTTTTTGCAATGGAGAACTACAGCCTAAATCGGCTAACGAAATCCTGTTTGTGCGAAAACCCAGAATACAATTGCTGAAACAGCGTCAAGGCCAGTGCGCAGCTCAGTCGCCGCCCACAAAGTCCTTCTAAAAGGCGTGCCCTTTTCACAAAATCCCCCTACTCTCAACCCCAAAAAGCCAGATTGAAACTCCAAATCAGTGCTGCAGTCCCGACTGTCCTTTAATAACATGATAATGACTGTCGGGGTTCAACCATTCGCTGCAACGGACGCAAACAACGCGTCCGTTGCAGCTCTTAGATCGTTAGACGGCTTCTTGTACATCGTCAGTCCTCAGGCCGCATTGTCGAGGTTCCGCCAGGCCGCAATTCTGCACACGCATTGGGCTCGACTGTCCACATCGCGTTAGACACAAGCCATCTTCCATCAATCTTCACGAAGTCGACAACGTCGATCCCGCAATGGCTCGTCTTTCCGTCGATCCAGAACTCGTACGGTGCCCACACGACAGCGATTCCGCCGCGAATCATCACGCTTGGTGACCAGTACCGCTCACGAAGCACGCGCCCGTCATCTTGGGACGGATCGCTCCAAAAAGAGTTCGGGTGCGTTGTGATGTGCGTGTCGCCGTCTTGGGTCGGTCGCCACTGGTAGGTCATACCATCCGGCGTTTGCATCGCCGCCTGTGCTTCGTAATTCCTTTCAGAGATTGCTGTCATGTAGCGGTCCATTGCTTCAAGAACGGCGCCCTCCTCGTCCGACTGGTGCCCTTCTGGCACGTGCTGCGCTCGCGGAATTGAGGATGCGCAGCCCCACAATAGCGCGACGACTGAAATCAATACCATGCCTCGAATCATTTCACTCTCCTGAAGATGCCATAGGTTATCTCGTCCATCGTCAAGGTAGGAACGCCGGTTGCCCGACGTCCCCCTTACAGATCCCGGCGTGC
>CAZVSL010001084.1:0-1042 GCA_964629935.1 uncultured Calditrichaceae bacterium
GAGGAGCGGGGTCGTGAGGCCCCGCCCTATCCCAATTAGCTGTAAATGGCAAAATGGTGTAGCAGATCATAAAAATTGCCATATTCCTCAATTTTTTTTTATATTAGTTTAGTAGTGTAGTCAGCCTTTTAATCGGAAGCTGAGAAAGCATACAAATGCCGACAATTAAGCAAATCTCAAATGATTTGCGATTTTTTTTCTTTAGTTTCGATTGTAACGAACCTATGCATGTTCATGTAGTCGAGAAAATATGACTTGTAAGTTTTGGATTGAACCTATCGCACTGGTAAAAAACCATGGGTTTTCAGCAAAAGAACTAAATAAAATTCGCAAGACAATTCAGTCAAATATAGAGATAATAAGAGAGGCATGGCATGAGCACTGTGGTTAGCATAGAACCGCGCATTAAAACCATTGAGGTGACTGAAGAAACAATAACAGCACATCTTGAAGACGGCCGAACCATTAGTGTTCCTTTAGTTTGGGCGTGGCGGTTATCAGAGGCAACCCCGGAACAACGTAACAACTTTGAAATGATTGGTGATGGGATAGGCGTTCATTGGCCTGATATAGATGAAGATATCAGTGCAGAAGGGATGTTATATGGGATACCAGCAAAACAACCGAAAAGACTCGAAAAGAAATCTGCCTAATCGAGCATCCCCTCACCCACCATTAACTGGTCTATTGATTCTATACAATTTCTCTGAAGCCATCTTCAGCCCGTTCCTACTGTGAAAGCCAATGAATATTTTCTGTAAGATGCAGTAATTTTGCAAATCAACAACTTACATTTCATCAACCTGCCGCTGCCGCTGTGGCGTGATAGCTGAGTTTTGAGCACTGTCGGAGGTTTCGTCTTTTGTCAAGTTAAGTGCTCTGAACGGCAACGCAGGTTATGATCGTCTTAGCGCGGTAAATTGAAAAGTAGATTTCCAACCGAATAATGAGTTTATTTAAGTAAATGAAAACTCAGCGCATATATCTTGATACCTCGGTAATCGGTGGATGTTTTGACGATGAATTCGCAATATGGTCCAAT
>CAZVSL010001085.1:0-1041 GCA_964629935.1 uncultured Calditrichaceae bacterium
GGCCTCCGGTTTGGCATCTTTATTATATCGAATGATGAAGCGCTCACCCGTTGTTACGACATTGGTGATGGCTGCTTCGCTTTCCGGAATCATCTCAATCCATTTCTCGGAAGATTTGTCTAAATTGACCGCGACGATACGGTTGCGCGGCGCATCCAGAGTTGTGCGGATAAACAAAGTGGACCCATCGTTGCCTTCAAACACTTTCTTGCTTGCAACACTCGTCAAAATCTGCACGAAATCACCGTCTGTCCGCAAGTCTTTGACGTAGATTTCATCCATCAAGCCGGAGAAACTGCCGGCCCCTTGCACGCCCTCGATGATCAAATAGCGACCATCCTCGCTCACACGCGCGCTGTAAAGCCACTTCTCACGTTCCGGTTTTTGAAACACCAGCCTGTCCTGAGACTGCGGTGTACCAAGCTTGTGATACAAGAGTCTGGGATTTTTGATGTTCGCCATGGTTTCCTTGCCAGTCTCCGGCAAGTCAAAGCGGATGTAGAAGAAACCGGCCTCGTCGTGAGTCCAGGCGAGGGTGCTGGCGCCGCTGTTGTAGCCTGTCAGAACCTCGTCGAGCAGCTCCTGTTTATCAATATCGAGAATCTGAACCCGTTGCCAGCGGGTCTGGCCTTCGCCGGACCAGAATGCCAGGAAGCGGCCGTTTGGGCTGGGTGCGTACCAGCCCAAACGGCGGTCGCCTTCAAAGAGTTGGTGAGGATTAAAAATTTCTATGCCGTCCTGCTGCGGACTGCTCTGCATGTGAATGGTCCACTGGCTTTTGCCGGCCGGTCGCCTGGCATAGAACCAGCGGTCGCCCTTCTTGTCCGGTGTGAGATATCTGTCGTATTCGCGAATTGCCAATATGCGCTGTTTGATGGCTTGTCGCAGCGGTGACTCGCCAACATAGGATTCGAACAGTTTCGCCTGCGCCTTCACCCAGTCGCGCGTCTCTGGCGAATCCATATCTTCCAGCCAGCGGTAAGGGTCCGCCACTTCGACGCCGTGATAGATGTCAGTTTGGTCGACGCGGTGGGCTTCGGG
>CAZVSL010001086.1:0-1040 GCA_964629935.1 uncultured Calditrichaceae bacterium
GGCGAAGAAATCGCCGATCCATTCGTCGAGCTCATCCATGGCGCGGTCGCGTTCCAGGGTGGCTTGCTGGGCTTCGCCTTTCTCTTTTTCCTGCGCAGCGTTGGCCATTTCCACCTCTGCCACCAGTTGCTGTGCTGCTTCCAGCTTTTGCTGGTTCAGACCAAAAGTGGCCAGCTTGCCAACGACCGGTGCGTCAGCCAGGGCATTGAGATAGAACTGGCGGGCTTGTGCCAGCCAGCCGGAAAGCGTGCGTTTGCGGTCGCCTGTGAGTCCAAGCTTCTGATAGGCGCCGCGGCCATGCTTCAAGGCGATGCGTGCGATTTTAACATGGCGCATGTATTCCGCCTGGGCGCGCGTCAGGGCCTGCTGCAGAGAATCGGTGGCGCTGTACTGGTCCGCATATTCCACTTGCTGCTTCTGGTGTAGCTGGTTCACATTGTCATACAGCGCTTTGCCGGCGTTGAGACGCTCAACATCATACCCGAAATTCGCCAGATAGGTCTGCACTTCGCCATCGGAGAGCGAATTATCCAACGCTACCTGCGCCTGCAGCAAACGGTCATCAATGGGTCCATTCGACATGATATACCTCCTGTTGATTGTGAAAGGATGTGAGTGTGAATCCGTCTAATTGCCATTGCGGTGCTCTTTCTGATTGCCCGTGCCTATATCTCGGGGACGAAACGGTTGCACCGGGCCGCATTTTCACATGTCGCAGCGGCAATATGATTTTCCAGTGCGGCGCTATCGTTTTCTTGTGCGGCAGAATCGTTTTTCCTTGCGGCACTATCGTTTTTCGGTGCGGCGCAATGGTTTTCATACGCGGCAGTACCATTTTCCAGTGCGGCACTATCATTTTTTCAAGCGGCGGTATGACTTTTCAGTGCGGCAGTATCATTTTTGTCTGCGGCAGTATGATCTTTCTGTGCGGCGCCATCATGTTGCTGTGCCGCAATATCGTTTCTCAATGCTCTCTGTCGGTTTGTGTGCGCGGCAGTTCTTTTGAGATGACCCCAAATTGCTTCATCCCAACGTGACAA
>CAZVSL010001087.1:0-1030 GCA_964629935.1 uncultured Calditrichaceae bacterium
AATGAGCTGCCCCACATTGAGTTCCTTGCCACTCCGATCGCCGACGAACTGGAAGTGAGAAAGGAAAGATTGCAACGAAGCCCACTATCCCGGAACCACTATCTACCCTGCATAGAAACGAAGTTCGAAATTAAATGTCAGTTTGGAGTTATGGGCTCAGAAAGCTACCAATCCGCCTGAAATAAAGCAAGCAAATACTTGCGCGACAAAATATGTTGCGATCCGGGTTGTGGGTCCGCAGGAAACCATCGTCTGTCCGGACACCTCACATTTTCCCCTCTCCCTGCCGATAATACACTCGAACTATAAGCTCAAAAACTATGCTACCGGCTGCCGACCAGGACAAATCATCTAATTTCCCCATTCTCGTCGTAGAAGACAACCCCGACGTCCGCAAGCTGCTGGAGCTTACCTTGCGACAGGCTAGTCATGAGGTGGTAACGGCACAAAACGGAGCTGAAGCCCTGCAACGGTACCAACAGCAGTTCTTTCCGATCATGATCACGGATTGGATCATGCCGGAAATGAACGGACTCGAGCTCTGTCAGGAATTGCGGCAGCAGGCGCTGCCCGGATATGTTTTCATCCTCATTTTGACAGCCAAAGACTCCCACCATGACATCATTGCCGGACTGGAAGCAGGTGCAGACGACTATCTGGTGAAACCATTCGTTCGAGCCGAGCTCCTTGCCCGCCTGAAAACCGCAAAGCGCATTCTGACTCTTGAACAGACATTAAAAGTCGCCAACGAAGAGATCAAAGAGCTGTCCATTACCGATGCCCTGACCGGCTGCTATGATCGAGGCCACTTGCATGAACGGCTGCCCGGCGAGATCAAACGCGCACGCCGCAACGCGCAGCCGCTTTCCATAATCATGTGTGACCTGGACCGGTTCAAGATCATCAATGACACGTATGGACACCAGGCCGGCGATTTGGTGCTCAAAGCATTCGCACACAACCTCAAAGCTGCCATACGGGACGACGTCGACCTGGTATTCCGGTATGGCGGC
The DNA here is from genome assembly GCA_964629935.1 of uncultured Calditrichaceae bacterium. GTDB lineage: Bacteria > Zhuqueibacterota > Zhuqueibacteria > Oceanimicrobiales > Oceanimicrobiaceae > CAZVSL01. The sequence continues at coordinate 1,014 of CAZVSL010001087.1, forward strand.
GAAGAATTTGTCATTTT
>CAZVSL010001088.1:0-1027 GCA_964629935.1 uncultured Calditrichaceae bacterium
ATCGGGGTGGGTCAACGCGGGCTGCTATGTTCTCCTTCGCCTCGACTCTCCCCAATCCCGCTTCACTGGCCGGCACAATGGCCTGGGCATCATGTTTCATTTGGACATCGTTGAAATGCCTGATGTGGGGAGGTATAGAGACCCGAATTGCGCACATAAGGAGAGACGTTTTGTTTAGCTACAACCCCGAGGATCTCTTAAATGTTGCCGCGAAAATCAAGGTACCAATTCAAGCCTTCCCCCAATCCAAATTCAATATCTTCGCCTGCACGGATTCCAGGACGGAATCACGAATGAAGCTGCTGGCATGCAGAATCTCGATCCCGATGAGCTCGCCGCGTTCGTTCACTTCAGCCGTGATGTTCGGGCTGATCTCATAACTGTTAGCTTCCGGCTCATCCGATAGTTTGATGTGAATGATATCTTCCTTGTCAAAATAAGTCATGTTGGTATTGTTCATGTGATAAACCTGCCATTCTTCAACCTGAAGTTGATTTGTTGTCGTGAAGTAGCATGAACAGTAATCGGAGTTACGGAGTCATCATGCTGTTCGTATGGGATCATAATGAGTTGTTTGCCGTGACTTCCGACTGCAATGTGGTTGTTGGTTGCGGTATCGAAGTACCGTTCTTTGGAGTGGCGCAGGATGTCTTCAATCTTGGCGGCATCAAATCTCCTCAATCTCAAGCGATACTGCATGTAATGTGTCCATTTAATCTGCATCCGTCACTCTCGTGATTAGATAATAAGCAATTTGCCCGTCCGATACAATTGTTTTGTTTCCATGGTTCTGTCTCACTTTACACGCTGGAGACAGCAACGCTTAGGCCATAGCGCGATCGTTAGAAATGAGTTCGGCTGCTTTGTTCTCATCAGTTAGGCTCTCGTGCTAAGCGGCTGCCTGCCGTGAACCCACCCCTGGCTCTTCGCTGCGCTCTGAGCCTGTCCCCTCCGGTGGATGGGAGTTGGGGAGAATCCCCTCCTCGGAGGGGCGATTGGGGACGCAGTCCCCTAATCGGGGTGGGTC
>CAZVSL010001089.1:0-1027 GCA_964629935.1 uncultured Calditrichaceae bacterium
TTCACAATATTCACAAAGTCGCTTACGGACGCTCTGCCTGAGCTGCTCAGTTTTTAGTTTGCACATTTGTGTTATCTGCTCTATATTCTTAGTATCTCAGCCAGTGCTTATTTCGTTTCCTGATTGATTTAGCCTTACCTGTCGAATGCTTGCTGAATTACGTATGCAAGAGTATTGATGAACAGCGGTTATTTTCTTTCTGCATAACCGTATCTCAATTTGGACGAGGTTTGTGACTTTCGAATGAGGCGATCATGTTCAAAGCTCCACAAAGAGGTCTTACTCTATCAGCGTTAACAGGCAAAACCGGACACTTTCTTTTAGGCATAGTGGTTGGTTCTGCCGTGACTTTGCTCATCGCGTTTGGCGAAGAACTGCGCGGACTATTGCAACCGGATCGCTCCGAAACCGAGCAGATCCAGGCGGCAATTGTGCCTGCCGATATGACCCTGCCGCACAATGATCGCATCCAGAAGCGGATTGAGCATTATCTACATCCGGCCAACAAAGCAGAGTTGATTCGTAGTTATCAGCGCGGCGGCGCCTATCTATCGGTCATCACAGCCATACTGGAAGAATATGATCTCCCCTCCCCTCTGGCGTTTTTGCCCATCCTTGAAAGCAGATTCATTCCCACCAGCCGCTCGCCGGCGGGCGCAGTCGGCTTGTGGCAAATCATGCCGTCGACGGCAGTTGAGCATGGTCTGAAAGTGAACCGCTGGATCGACGAGCGGCGTGACCCGGAAAAAGCAACCCTCGCCGCCGCAGAATATTTAACTTATCTATACCGCAAGCTTGGCAACTGGGAATTCGCGCTTGCAGCCTACAACTGTGGCCCCAGCAAACTGCAACGTGCCATACGAAGTGAGAAAGCAACCAACTTCTGGCAGCTCCGGCGTATTCCGCGGGAAACCTTTAACTTTGTGCCAAGTTTCTATGCCATCCTGCACATTCTGCAACAACCGGATGCTTATGGCATCGAGCTTCCGCCGCAGAGGAAACCGCTCGATTATGAGAGTCTCGAAAT
>CAZVSL010001090.1:0-1026 GCA_964629935.1 uncultured Calditrichaceae bacterium
TTGAGCAGGAGGAGTTCAGCTCTGCGCTGTTCAATTTGAAGGCGACGCATTTGCTGGGCTCGAAGTCTTTCTATGAAGTCAACATCAGCTATTTTGACCGCCGCGAGCACCAGTACGATCCCCTGATGGGCGACAACTTCTGGGCATTGTGGGATAGCACAGCCAACGCGGAGAAGGGCGTACAGTTTTTCAGCAACGATCAGCCCTGGCGTGGCGGCACACAGGCGATGGAAATCTACGGCTTCAACTTCGAAGCGCCGGGCTCACCGATTCAATCAAACACCGTTAAGGTGAAGCGGAACTACTGGGGCGGCAATTTCAACTTTACGACCCAGTTGCCGCAGCATGAGCTGAAGTTTGGCGCCTCGTATGAGCGCTGGACGGTGCGTAACCTCCAGTATAATTCTCTGGAGGCTTTGAACTTCCTGCGTGGCGCCCGTAACAATCCCGACGTTTTGCGGGCTGCGCTGGGTGACCGTAACGACCCGGAAGCATTCAATGCTCGTCGCTCGCTCATGGCTGTGGCCAGCGCTGGCGAGTGGACCTATGGGTATGATGTGTTCGGCAATGAGATCGATGTAGATGGGCTCGACGGTCCGAGACACCCATCCTACTTCTCCGCCTATGTGCAGGATAAGTTTGAAGCCAATGATCTCGTCGTCAACGCTGGTGTCAGGGTTGACGTGATCGATAATGATGACTTCGAATTTAAGGATCCTGCCAATCCACCGTGGGACCAGGAGAACTTCACCGTCAACCCTGAAGGTTTGGTGCAGGTAGACCCATTTGTCGAAGTTAGCCCGCGGTTGGGCGTTGCCTTTCCGGTTACCGACCGCACGGTGTTCCACTTGCAGTATGGCCGTTTCGTGCAGGCGCCTCGCCTGACCGATATCTACAACGGTTCGAAGTGGTTCGATGATATCTTCGCTGGTGGCAGCTCTTTTCAGGACAATCTGGTTGGGCTGGCACTAAAGCCGGAGATCACCACTCAGTATGAGGTTGGTTTCAACCAGCAGTTCTCGGACA
>CAZVSL010001091.1:0-1025 GCA_964629935.1 uncultured Calditrichaceae bacterium
CGAAAGGATCCTGTCTATCAGAGTGGCGATATGCTGCATCTCTGCTTCTTGCATGCCTCTGGTGGTGAGAGCCGGGGTACCAATGCGGATGCCACTCGTGACGAAAGGACTCTGTGTATCGAAAGGTACCATATTCTTGTTTACCGTGATTCCGGCGGCTTCCAGCCTTGTTTCTGCTTCTTTGCCGGTCAGGTTCTTGTTTCGCAAATCGAGCAGCATGAGATGGTTGTCCGTACCGCCAGAAACGACGTTATAGTCGTGCTCCAGCAGCCGGTCCGCCATGGCTTGTGCGTTCTTGATTACTTGCCCTGAGTATGCTTTGAAAGAAGGCTCCAGTGCTTCCTTAAAGGCCACGGCCTTTGCAGCGATGATATGCATGAGCGGCCCACCTTGAAAGCCCGGAAAGACATTCGAGTCAATCACCTCCGACCAGAGTTTGGTACGGCCCTTTGGGGTCGCAATCCCCAGATCGTTTTCCCCGTCCTTACCGATCATAATCATGCCTCCCCGGGGACCACGAAGCGTTTTATGGGTTGTGGTCGTGACAAAATGGCAATGCGGCAACGGGCTTGGCAGCAATTCTGTAGCGATCAAACCGGCCGGATGGGCAATATCTGCGATCAGATACGCGCCAATACTATCAGCAATCATCCGAAAGCCTTGATAATCAATGTTTCTGGAGTATGCGCTTGCCCCGGTAATGATCAGCTTAGGCTTGACCTTCCTTGCAACATGTTCAACCTCGTTGAGGTCAATCTTTCCGGTTTCCTTATTGACACCATAGAAGCTAACATCGAAAATTCTGCCGGAAAAATTGACCGGGCTCCCGTGCGTGAGGTGGCCACCGTGCGAAAGGTCCATTCCCAGGATTTTATCTCCGGGATTCAGGACTGCAAAGTAGGCTGCTATATTGGCTTGCGAGCCGGAATGCGGCTGCACATTTACATGTTCTGCATGAAAGAGCTTCTTTGCCCGCTCGCGCGCCAGATCTTCGGCTATGTCTACAAATTCGCAGCCTCCATAGT
>CAZVSL010001092.1:0-1024 GCA_964629935.1 uncultured Calditrichaceae bacterium
GTACTGCGACCTGCCGCCGGCCTCGCCGCAGACCTGGGGCGAGCAGACCGACGTGGCTGAGAGCGCTGACTGGTACAATTCGAAATTCCTGGCGGTGATGGGCTCCAATCTCAACATGACGCGTACGCCAGACTGCCACTTCGCCGCCGAGGCGCGCCACAACGGCACCAAGATGGTGGTCTTCTCCCCGGATTTCAGTCAGGTCTCGAAATACGCCGACCAGTGGATCGCGGTCAACAAAGGGCAGGACGGCGCTTTCTGGATGGCGGTCAATCATGTCATTCTCAACGAGTTTCATTATCAGAAGCCAGTGCCCTACTTCATCGATTACGTTAAAAAATACACCGACTCGCCGTTTCTAATCAAATTGGATAAAACCGGGGACGGCTACCGCGCCGGGCGCATGCTCAACGCCAGCGAACTGAAGGAGTATCAAAAAGTCGAAAACGCCCAGTTCAAATTTGCCATCTACGACCGTCTGAGCGACGCGCCACGGTTACCGGGCGGCACGGTCGGTTTCCGCTGGGATAGCCAGCCGGGTAAGTGGAATCTCGAATTCAAGGATTCCGATAGCGGCCAAGCCATCGACCCGACCTTGACCTTTATCGAAGCGCACGACGCCACCCTGGCGGTGGAGTTCCCGCAATTCGACCGCAAACACGTCGCCCTTCGCCACGTGCCGGTGAAATATGTGGAAACGACGCACGGCAAAGTTGCCGTCACCACGGTGTACGACCTGCTGATGGCGCGCTTTGGCGTGGGCCGCGGGCTCGACGGCGAGTATCCCGAAGATTACGACGACCCGCACGCGGCCTACACCCCGGCGTGGCAGGAGACCTGCAGCGGCATCCATCGCAAGACCGTGCTGCAGTTTGCGCGCGAGTGGGCCAACACCGCTGCCAAGACCGAGGGCAAGTGCAGCATCATCATCGGCGCCGGCATCAACCACTGGTACCACAACAATCTTATCTACCGTGCCGGCATCAACGCGCTTATGTTGTGCGGCTGTGTCGGCAAAAACGGC
>CAZVSL010001093.1:0-770 GCA_964629935.1 uncultured Calditrichaceae bacterium
GCGCCTACCTATCAGGATCGAAACGGCGGCTACACACGTGTCATCCGGCTTGGCAGGCGTAAAGGTGATGGCGCCGAAATCGCCCTGCTTGAGTTGGTAGGCTACGAAGGGGTTTTGATTGACAAACAGCGGTCCAAGGAAGAAGCAAAGAGCGCTAAAGAAAAGAAGAAAAAAGAAGCTGAGAAGGAAAAAGAAGATTCCAGTGAGAAATAGTATCCCCTCAAGAAATTATGCTTGATTGGATTGAGAAGGAGCCGAATGCAAGTACCTGCTTTCGGCTTTTTTGTTGGATTTAACGTGACGGCGAACCTGCAGGATGAAAGAGGCAATGTCATGAATCTTGTGGTTATCGCGGAGGTAGAAATATGAGTAGCTATCAAGCTATCCGCGCACCGCGTGGCACGAAGCTCAGTTGCAAAGGCTGGGGGCAGGAGGCGGCTCTTAGAATGCTTATGAACAACCTCGACCCGGAGGTGGCTGAGCAGCCCGAGGACCTAATTATCTATGGTGGTACGGGGCGTGCCGCACGAAATTGGGACTGTTACCATGCTATCGTGAAGTCATTACGTTCGCTGCAGGAGGACGAAACACTGTTGGTGCAATCGGGCAAGCCAGTCGGCGTCTTCAAAACCCATTCTTTTGCACCTCGTGTTCTGATCGCTAATTCACTGTTGGTGCCCGCCTGGGCAAATTCGCAATATTTCCGGGACCTCGAGGACAAAGGTTTGATCATGTATGGCCAAATGACGGCCGGTAGCTGGATTTATATC
>CAZVSL010001093.1:780-1022 GCA_964629935.1 uncultured Calditrichaceae bacterium
AGGTACGTACGAGACATTTGCCGCAGCCGCCAAGAAACATTTTGATGGCAGTCTGAAGGGAAAGCTTCTGGTCAGCGGCGGCATGGGCGGCATGGGCGGTGCTCAGCCTCTGGCGGCAACCATGAACGGGGCCGCCTTTCTCGGCGTCGACGTCGATCCTGCACGTATCAAACGGAGACTCGACACACGCTATTGTGACAAGATGACGGATAATCTGGACGAGGCGCTCGACATAGTTTTGC
>CAZVSL010001094.1:0-1016 GCA_964629935.1 uncultured Calditrichaceae bacterium
GGTACCGTGAATACGCGTTCTGGCCCAGCGCCGGTTCCAGTCACGCAAGTGGGCATTTTGAGCGTCGAGCGAGTTGAATCTCAAGCCTTTTAGAGCATTGTCCTGAGTGTAACCAACACCGGACTCGACTTTGCCTTTGTGCTCGGGCTTGCGGGGCAGACAGGGCAACGGAACGAAGCCATAGTGCTGCGCAAAGGCGCTGTAGAGTGGATTGAGCTCCGGCTCGAAGAGATGGGCTTTGAGCACGCCGCTTTTGAGGTTGTCAAGCCGGATGAGTTTGGGCACACCGCCAAAAGCCTCGAAAGCACGCTGGTGACAGGCCAGGAAAGTCTCAACGTCCTGTTTCCAGACGGCCTCTTCATAGGAGTGGCGAGAGTTCGACAGCACCATTTTGAACAGCCAGGGCTTGCAATGGCGACCATTCTTGAGGGTCGGTGCAGCCTCGCCGAAGTCGACTTGCGCTTCTTCTCCCGGTTCTGTGTGGATGTGTGCGACAACTTCTGGCGTTCGCTTCTTGAGTTTGCGCACATAGCGTTTGACGCTATCATAGCTGTGTTTGAAATTGTGTTCGACAACCAAATCTTGATAAATGCGTTGAGCGGTCAAGCCTTGGGCAACTTTCTGACGAATGACATCATCATAGGCTGCTGCCGCGCTGGTGCGTGTGGGTTTTATCGGTGGGCACCCTTCGGCAAGGCTCAGGACATGCTTTGGCCGGTTTTGCCTGGCAGGCTCTTCGCCGTCGGCGGGCAGATTGGCCGCTTTTGAATGACGAGGATGGTTGGGGTCATACTTCGAGATGGTCTCACGGCGGATACCGGTCTCTGATTCAATCCGCCGATAGGACCAGCCAAGGTTTAAAAGCTCTTTGATCAGTATTTGTTTGTCCATTTTCAGTACGTTTGCCATCGCCTCTCCTCTTGTTTGAGTAACAAGAAGAAAGATACGAATCTAAGCCCTGAAAATGGCCGCTTTTAATCCGCCCGCCCCTGGCCGCCTTTAAAGTGCCCCTTGAC
>CAZVSL010001095.1:0-1011 GCA_964629935.1 uncultured Calditrichaceae bacterium
TGTGGGAGGAGCGGGGTCGTGAGGCCCCGCCCTATCCCGATTAGCGAGTTACTCAAGCACTGTGCAACTAATCTGCCAATCTTTGATAATCGAGAGATAGAATAGAAATAAAAACAGAAAAGAGGGTTTATTTAAGAGCACTTTTGTCGCTCAAAAAAGACTGGAAAAATACACAATAAAGCTTATCTTAATTAAAGCGGACTGGGGGCTCGGAAAGTGGGAACCACAGCTCAGAAAACAAATAGATAGATAGGCGTCTTTCTTAAGTTTGGCTTTAGATAACATTGATGAATGTAAGAAATAAGGAGTTATGAGAAATGTCAAAAGTAGACGAACTCAAATCGGCGATTGAAGCTCTTCCAGAAGATGAGTATGTAGAATTACGACAATGGTTTTCTGAAAAGGACTGGCAGAATTGGGATGAACAAATTGAGACAGACTCAAAAGCAGGAAAGTTGGACTTTCTCATTAAAGAAGCTAAGAACGAAGAAAAGAGCGGAAAACTTCGAGATCTCTAAGAAATGCACCGGACTACTGCCCGCTTCTGGAAATGCTTTGATAAACTTCCGACCCCAATTAAAAATGTAGCCAGACAGAATTTTGAACTTCTTAAATCTAATCCACGTCACCCATCGCTTCATTTTAAAAAGGTGGGTAATTTTTGGTCGGCACGAGTTGGACTCAACCATAGGGCACTTGCTGTTGAAGATGGCAACGATTTCATATGGGTTTGGATCGGCACTCACGATGAATATGACAGGATGGTCAAAGAAGGTTAAAAAACGAGTCTGCCACGTTTAGTGAGCACAGCCGCTTTTGTGGTAAACGGGCTGTCGCTAACAAGCGGCTGCTCTTGACGGCGGGGGCGCCGTGCAAAATTCAAAGTTCGTTGCTCGTTTGAAGTCCTGTGGTAAAACGAAGTTCTGTGCTCGAACTCCCCGCCGCAAGAGAGCCGCAGCGTTAGTGCGCCAAGCGAAGCTTGGTGCTTCTTATAGAGTGAAAGTCTCAATC
>CAZVSL010001096.1:0-1011 GCA_964629935.1 uncultured Calditrichaceae bacterium
GCTTTGATTCTGATTCAGGCAGTCATTTAACCTAAAATAAATCTCATCATTAAAAGAGGAGAACCTAACATGAACCGACCCAGATTCTCTGAGCAAATCATCCTTTCGGTCGCGAAGACCACACTCACCAACGCGCGCAACAATCTCACCGGCTTATCGGAGTTCGGCGTTAATGAAGACCTGCTCAACCAATTCGAAGCCAATATCCGGACGGCAGAGGCGCTGCCGGGCGAAACCCAAAAGCGCATCGAGCTCAAAGAGCTCACCCGGGATAAAGATGAAGCATTGGATGCCTGCTATGCCTGGGGCCGCAAGCTGCAAACCCGGCTGGAGCTGGCTTTTGGCAAAAATTCCAGTCAGACCAAATCGTTTCCCACGAAAGAATTTGGCAAGGCAGCCAGCAGTGAGAATACCATGATGTCCGTTATGGAAATATTGCTCTCTCTGGCAGAACAACATAAGACAGAGCTGGCAAACTACGGTCAGACGCCGGAGGTTCTCGCACAGGGCAGCCAGTGTCTCGATGAGCTGCGTGCAGCCGATGCCGCCCAGGAGTTAAAGAAAGATACGAAACTGGGCGCTACCCGGGAGCGCTATCAGCACTTTCAGACAATTTATGACACCGTGAACCGCATCAACAAAGTTGGCCGCCTGGTTTTTGCCAGTGATCCCGTACGCCTGGCCCTTTTTGAAAGCAAGTGGCCGGCAGCAGCCAGTCAAGCTGCGGAACCTGAGACTGACTAACACGCTTCGGGAATTGGATTTTCGTTTGGAAATCCTCCACACTTATAACCGTTGCAACGGCTTTCCAAAGGTCCACCATGGGGCTGCCCTAAGAGTCAATTTTGGGGTCATCCCGAGCGTAGTCTAGGGATAACAAGTGTTGTAAAAACAATACGCTTCGACTCCGCTCAGCGTGACAACCCGCTACTTTTCTTGGCTTCTTAGACAACCCCATGGCCGGAATTCAATGCCCCGTCACAATCGCAACCCCTTCCTGGCAACCTCTGT
>CAZVSL010001097.1:0-1009 GCA_964629935.1 uncultured Calditrichaceae bacterium
GGAGCTGATTTACTCGAAAGTCAGCTTTCGGCCCGTACGCTGGGTGGTGGCGGTGCCGGAGAGCTCAGACATCAAGACCATTCAGGATTTGAACGGCAAGCGCATCGCTACCGAAGCGGTGAACATCACGCGCAATTTTCTGCAGCAAAACGGCATCAAGGCTGAAGTGGAATTCTCCTGGGGCGCCACAGAGGCGAAAACGCCGGAGCTGGTCGATGCCATCGTCGAAATCACAGAGTCTGGTAGCTCCCTGCGCGCCAACAAACTGCGCATCGTCGAAACCGTGCTCAGCTCGACTGTTCGTCTCATCACCAACAAGAAAACCTATGCGGAGCCGTGGAAAAAAGAGAAGATCGATAACATGGCCTTGCTGCTGCGCGGTGCGATTCAGGCGAGCGGCAAAGTCGGCCTCAAGCTGAATATCAAACGCAGCGATCTCGAAAAAATCAAAGAAAGCATTCCGGCCATGAAACGACCCACCATGGCGCCGTTGCTGGACAATGAATGGGTTGCGCTGGAGACCATCATCGATGAGAAGACCGTGCGTTCCATTATCCCGCAACTAAAAAAAGCCGGCGCAGAAGACATCATTGAATATCCTCTAAATAAGGTGATTTACTGACATGATCACACTGTATGAATCAGTAGAAAGCTACCTGAAAGCTGAAAAACCCGCTGCCGCGTTTATGTCCGAAATCGCGGGCCGGGTGTCTGAAATTCTAGCCGAAGTCAAAAAGCGCGGCGATGCAGCCGTAGCCGAATTCACCCATCGCTTTGACCAGGTGGAGGTGAGCCAAGCTCGGGTTCAGCCGAATGAGTTGGCCCGCGCTGCAAAAGAATGCGAGCCGCAGGTAAAGCAGATGTTTGAAACGGCGATCGCGCAGGTTCGGGAATTTCATCAGAGGCAAGCGCCAAAATCATGGCGTGAAGAGAAAGGCGGCTGTCTTTTCGGCATGCAGTATCACGCCCTGAACAGCGTCGGCGTTTACGTTCCGGGAGGCATGGCAGC
>CAZVSL010001098.1:0-1004 GCA_964629935.1 uncultured Calditrichaceae bacterium
TGAATTTCACGGTAGACGCCGCCCCAAACGTCGACTGAGCCGACACCCGGAATCTGCTCGAAGCGCTGGGAAATCTCCCGTTCCAGAATAAGAGTCAGCTCATCCATGGTGCGGGAAGAACGCGCGCCAAGAATAACGACCGGAAAATTATCGGGATCAAACTTCCAGAGTCTTGGCGACTCGACTTCAGGAGGAAAGTCATCACGGATGCGGTCCAGGGCCGCCCGCACATCGTTGGCAGCTTCATCGATATTGGTGCCCTGGGCGAATTCAAGCGTGACGCGGCTGCTGCCCTCTTCTGAGTCGGAGCGCACTTCCTCAATGTTGGGTACACTGGCCACGGCATTTTCTACCCGGTCCGTGATGATGGTCTCGATCTCTTCGGGACCGACGTTGGGGTAGTTTGTACGAATGGACAGCATGGGGTATTCAATGGGCGGGAGCAAATCCACAGGCAGGAAGCGAAAACCCATCACCCCAAGAACGAGGATGATGAGAAATACCATTGTGGTAGCAATGGGACGGTGGACAGCTAATCTGGTGATGTTCATGTCTGGCCTTGATTATTTACAAACTGGCATTTTGCGCTCAAAATCGAAGTTCTGAGTTTAGAGGAGAGGCTCGGTGTTCGTGTTTTGGCAGCCATACCGAGACTCTGCAAGCGTTCGATATTTCATGAGTCAATCCTGTTAGCGCGAAGTTCGGATCGACTGCTCGCGCGCGGTCGTATCCCGGCCCGCGGCCTGCTGACGCTGCATGACCTCCCGCAGCAGATCCTCACGCTGCAAATGTTGCAGGCCTTCCACCCATTCCCATCTTACAGGACGAATGCGCGCCTTTCCGGCTTCTCCCCCGAGCAGATTTTGGCCAATGGTCACGACCCAATCGCCAGGCGAGACGCCTCGTACGCCGGCATGCATCCTGCCTTTGGCAACCACGTTTATCGGTACAAACTCGAGCGGGACAGGCTCCGTAAGCGGCTCAGCGTGGCCATCACCCATTGT